>CAZKXT010000036.1:0-5808 GCA_964556965.1 uncultured Alphaproteobacteria bacterium
TTTTTTATAAGTTAAAAAAAAATTCAATTAAAAACTGGAAAAAATATACCGAACATCCTTTTGTCAAAGAATTAGGAAATGGAAGTTTGAGCCCTTCGGTTTTTAAAGAATATTTAATTCAAGATTATATTTTTTTACAAAGATTCATAAAAATATTAGCCTTGTCTGCCTACAAGGCAAAATCTTTTGAGGATATGAACAAATCAATAGATTTCATATTAGCTATAAAAAATGAATTAAAGCTTCATATACAGTATTGTAAACAATTTGGAATATCAAAAAATAAAATTTTTAAAGCAAAAGAAAAAAGTCAAAATAAAGCATATACGAACTACGTTATGAAAGTTGGTTTAAAAAAAACTAATCTAGAATTATTCACAGCACTATCCCCTTGTGTGATTGGTTATGGAGAAATTGGATACAACTTAAAAAAAAATAAAAATTGGAAAAAAAGCAAATATTCTTCCTGGATAAAAATGTATTCCTCTAAAGAATATCAAAACGTTGCAAAAAATAATATTGCCTATTTAGATTATCTTTACAAAATAAATAAAAAGAAAAATATTAAATCGCTAATTTCAATATTTAAAAAAGCTTCTGATCTTGAAGCTAGTTTTTGGCAAATGGCTTATAAATGATTTGTTAATACTTTGCTGGCAATTTCTGAAGATTTTCCAGTTTTAAAATTATTAATTATTTTTTGTGATTTTGTTATTTGTTGTTGAGAAGCTTGTTTGTCCGTTAAAAATTTATTTACGGTATTAAAAATATTCTTCGAATTACATTTTGATTGTAATAACTCTGGTATTAATTCTTCATCAGCTGTTATATTGATAATATTTGCAAATTTTACCTTTACCAACATTTTAATAATAAAATAATTAATCATATTAAGTTTATAAATAATAACAGATGGAACTCTTGCATTGCATATTTCTAAAGAAATAGTTCCAGATTTAGCAACCGCAAATAATGATTTTTTTAGAATTTCAAATTTAATTTTTTCATCACTTATAACCTCGCAATTTTTAAAACCTTCTATTAACAACAGATCCTTAATTAACTGCCCGTGCTCTGTTGTAGAATGAAAAACAAAAAACATGTCATTATATTTTTCGTTCATTAATTTTATGAACTCAAACAAAATAGGAATTAAAATATTAATTTCTGAAAGCCTGCTGCCTGGAAATATGGAAAAAATACCTTGCCCGTGACCAATAATTTGATTGATATCAATTTTATTGTTTCCCTGTTCTTCTAGCAAAGGGTGTCCGGTAAATGTATTAGGAATATTTTCTTTATCAAAATATTTTTTTTCAAAAGGAAAAAGTAGCAAAACATGATCTAAAAAAGATTTTAATTGTTTAACCCGATGTTCTCTCCATATCCAAACTTGTGGTGCCACTAAGTGAATGGTTTTGATATTAGGATTCAATTTTTTGACTTTATTAGCTACTCGTAAAGTAAAATCAGGACTATCCACAGAGAATAAGATATCAGGGCTAAATTTTATTATTTCATCTACAGTTTCATTAATTTTGTTTTTTATTTTAAAAAGATTTAAAATAACTTTGGTAAAACCAAAATAGGTGACTTCTTCTAAATCATAAATAGATTTAATGCCTAAAGCTTTTAAATGTTCTCCTCCAACAGACAAATATTCTATATCTGATCTTGAATTTTTAAGTTGAGAGATGACTTTTGAAGCTAATTTATCTCCTGATGGTTCTCCGGTTAATACAAATATTTTTTTCATTTAGCTGTAATAAACATTTTATTTTTATTTGCAAAACTGATGCATTGTTTTCTTTCTAGAAAAACATTTTGTTTGCTTTTTAAAACAACGCCTTTAAGCCCTGCGGATTTACATTGAGCTAAAGTTTTCAAACCTACAGTTGGTAAATCAATTCTTGAATCCTGTTTTGTTTTGGGAAATTTAACCAAAACGCCACTGCTTTTTAATTTTTTATTTTTGCATTTTTTAAGCATTTTTTCTGTTCCGCCTTTGCCTTCAACAGCGATCACTTTTTTATTTCTAACAACTACCCCTTGGCTAAAATTGTATTTTCCAATTTTTCCTAATGTTGTAATAGCTTTCTTGATGTCTATGTTATCATCTCTGTTAGGTTTCGTTTTAGAATAATTTCCTTTTTTTAAAGTTAACTCAGAATTAAATGTTAAAGAGCTTATAGTAGAAAAACCTTCTTCTTTAAAAATTTTTATTACTTCTTTTAAAATGGCTGCGTCTCCCAATTTTGATTTTTTAATTACTCTTGATATGTAATAAATACCTTTAAAATCTAGTTTGAATTTAGAAAATTTTGGTTTTTTTACTTTTCCTGCAAATAAAATCTTTTTGCATTTTTTTTCTTTGAGAATTTTTACAATTTTTCCAAATTGTCCCATGGAAACAGCGTAGGAGTTTTTGTCTTTTTTGAAAATTTTTCTTTTGGTTAAATCTATAATTAAATATTTTATGCGTTTTTTTTTAACTTTTTTTAGTACTGCTATTGGGAAATCTGTTTCTCCAAATATTAAACCAATCATTTTATTCTTTAGAAAATGGAGTGCAAAAAGGTCTTTTTTTATCTTTGGAAATAAAATTTGTTACCTCCTGCACAAGTTCATTCGTTTTATATTCTCCGTTAATTTTTGCTATATTTTCGTGAAAATTTTTTGATGAAAAAATTTTTTTATATGCTTCATCTAGTTCGAGTATTTTTTTATTTTCATATTTTTTTCTTCTTAAACCTACCAAATTTATTCCTTGTAAATAATTTCTATTGCCAAAAGATAATGCAAATGGAATTATATCGTTTGATACCGCCGTCATTCCACCTATCATTGCAAGTCTTCCGATTCTAGTAAATTGCTGCACGCCTGAATTCCCTCCAATGATAACCGAATCTTCTATTGTGACATGCCCGGCCACTCCTACATTGTTTGCAATTACAACTTCATTTCCAACAAAACAATCATGAGCTATATGAGAAGAAATCATAAACAAACATCTGTCTCCTATAACTGTTTTTCCTCCGCCCCCTTTTGTTCCTGGATTAATAGTCACATACTCTCTAATTTTATTATTTTTCCCAATGACTAAACTATTTTCTTCTCCTGCATATTTTAAATCTTGAGGCTCTGTTCCTATGGAAGCAAATGGAAATATTATAGTTCCTGATCCTATTTTTGTGTTGCCTGTTATATTGACGTGTGAATGTAATTCAACATTATCTTCAATTTCAACTCTGGAACCTATAATACAAAAAGGTCCTATTTTTGCTTTTTTTGAAACTTTAGCATTTTTATGAATAATTGCTGTTTTATCTATCATGCTTTATTTTCTATCTACAATGGTCGCTGACCATTCTGCTTCCGCCATCTTTTCATTATTAACTTTGGCTACACCTTTATATTTCCAAACACGTCCATGAGAACGAATAGCTTCTATATCTAGGTGTAAATCACAATCAGGCAAAACTGGTTTTCTAAATTTTGCTTTTTCTACACTCATTAAATAAACTAACTTATTTTCATATTCTTTTGGATCTATTCCATAAGCTGTTAGTGCTGCAGCAGCCTGACCAAAAGCTTCTACGATTAATACTCCTGGCATCACTGGTTGTCCTGGAAAGTGACCTTGTACAAAAAAAGAATTTTTTCTAACTTTTACAATAGCGGTAGCAGATTTTAGATGAACTATATTGATAAGCTTATCTATTAAAAGCATAGGCTCTCTGTGAGGTAGTAAGCTTTCAATTTTTTTTTTGTCTATTGATGTCATGTTTATAATTTAAGTTAATTTTTTTACAAAATCTTTTATATCAGTCGCAGGATAACCCATCACTTTTGAATTATCAGGAATATTTTTTACTACTCCGCTACCTCCTCCAATGCTTACATTGTTTCCAATTGATAAATGTCCAGAAATACCAGCTTGTCCTCCAATTTTTACATTATCTCCTAACTTGGAACTTCCAGCAAAACCAACTTGACCAGCGATAATACAATTTTTTCCAATTACAACATTGTGAGCTATGTGAACCTGGTTGTCCACATATGTATTTTCACCAATGATAGTATTTCCCATTGAACCTCTGTCAATTGTACAACAAGATCCTATTTCAACATTTTTCATTATTAATAATGAACCAATGTGTGGCATAGGAATATTTTTGGATTGTAAAGGAATAAATCCAAATCCTTTTATACCTAATTTACATCCATCTTGAATACGAACGCTCTCATTAATTTCACAACATTTTAATGTTACGTCAGATCCTACAACACAATTCTTGCCGATCTTGACGTTGCTCTCTATGATAGAATTGTTTCCTATTGTAGAATTTTCACCAATTTCAACGTTCTTTCCAATCAATACATTTTTTCCAAATTTTACATCTTTATATTTTTTTGAATCTGGACTTTCCACATCCAAATCAAGATAATCAATATCTGCTTTTGGGTAAAACATTTTTGAAACTAAAGCAACAGCATACAAAACTTCTTTTACAATAATTTTTATACAATTTTTAGGTAAATATTTTTCCAATTTATCTGTTGTGATACAAGCTTTCGCTTTGGTTTTTTCAATATCTTTTTTATATTTTTGAGAGTTAAAAAATGTTATGTCGGTAACTTCCGCTGTATTTAAATTTTGAATATCTTTAATTTTAAAATTATCGTTAATTAATTTTTGATCTTGTAAGCTCAACTTTTTAGCTATATCCGATATTGTGAATGGTCCTTGACTCTGAAAAAAACGATTCTTTGTCATTATTTTTTTTAATTTAGTTTTAATGAAGGAAGTACTTGATTCAGCTCTTTAATTATTATTGAAGTGATATCAATATTACTTTTTCCAATTATTACATTTTTTTTATCTATAACTAAATCAACACCATTTTCATTAGAATATTTCTCAAGCAGCGGTTTTATTGCTGACAACAAATCATTTCTAGCTTTCATTCTAGTTTTTGCAAGTTCCTCTGTTTTTTCTCTTCTTTCTTTTGCAAAATTTGCAGCTTTCGATCTTAGTTTTTCAATTTCTTTTTTATACTTTTCTTTTTCCATAACTTGTTTTTTTGCTATCAAATCCATTTCTTCTTTTTTAAGTTTTTCAGCAGTTTTTTTGAAACTCGCCAAATTATTTTTATGCTGTTTTGCTAAATAGTCTTGAGCTTTTTTACCTGCAGCACTCTCATTCATTATTATTTTTAAATCCAAATAAACTATATTAGTTTCAGCACTTGTCTTAGAGTTTGTATAACCAAGTATCAAAAAAGTAATTACAAATAATTTTACAAATTGTTTCAACATTTAAAAAGTCGTACCCAGATTAAATCTAAAGCTTTCTGTAACATCTGTTCCTGCTGATGTTATATCTTGTGCTAAAACAAAATTAAATGGCCCTATAGGCGAAAACCAGTTTGCACTAATTCCGAATGCGCTTCTTAACTTATTTGATTCTCCAACTGTTCCGCTGTAATCGGCATACCAAACATTCCCTGTATCTAAAAATAAATTCACATCTGTATTCATGTTTTCTGGAAGTAAAGATGGAAAACTGGCATTAAAACCTAGCGCAGCTGCATAATTGCCGCCCACAAAATCATCTCCATCTTTTGGACCAATTTTTCTAGATTCAAAACCCTTGAGATATTTGGCTGGCAAATGAAGTCTCTCTCCAATTCTTACATCTTCATCTAAACCATTTGCTGCTCTAAGATAAAGCCTTAACGAACCGATAATATCTTCTCCAAGTTGTTGATAAGATGAAAACTCAAAACCATTAACTAACGTGGGAAC
>CAZKXT010000037.1:0-5768 GCA_964556965.1 uncultured Alphaproteobacteria bacterium
AAATTATCAAATCTGCAAAAATATCAACCGAAAATAATGGAATAGTTTTCTTAGATGAAATTGATAAAGTTTCAGCAAGAGGAGATCGTATTGGTGGTGACGTTTCCAGAGAAGGAGTTCAAAGAGACTTGCTGCCCTTAATTGAAGGCACAACTGTAAGCACAAAATATGGCACTATTAAAACTGATCATATTTTGTTTATAGCATCGGGTGCATTTCAATTAGCTAAACCATCTGATCTATTGCCAGAACTTCAAGGAAGGTTACCTATCAGAGTAGAATTGAAAGCACTTACTAGTGAAGATTTTAAAAGAATTTTAAAAGAACCAGACAATAGTTTAATAAAACAATACGTTGCTCTACTTCAAACAGAAAATGTGGAACTTAATTTTTCAGAAGACGGCATTGAAACAATCGCTAAATTAGCAACTGAAATAAATTCGAGTATAGAAAATATAGGAGCAAGACGTTTACACACAATAATTGAAAAAGTTTTAGACGAAATTAGTTTTACTGCTCCAGACCGAGGTGGTGAAAAAATTACCATAGATAAAAAATATATTGAAAGTCATCTTGGACAATTAGTAAAAGACACCGATTTATCTAAATTTATTCTTTAAAAAAACATAAATAGCACCTTGACCACCATCTAAGGGATCGGCTTCTCTAATTCGAATAACATACTTTTTTAAATCTGAATTCTGAATATATTCTGGAACTGAGTTTTTTAAAATACTAAGATCTTTAGATTTATAAGGATCATTAAAACTTTTTGATCTTGAACCTTTCCCAGTAATAATTTTAAGAGCTTTTATTCCTTTAAAAAAACAATCTTCCAATGTTTGATGAACAACTTTATTAGCCTCATTCAGCGAAAAACCATGCAAATCTAAAGTTTTTTTTGTTCCAGTAGGTAAAGTTTTTTTATCTTTTTCTTTATCTTCTATATTGGGTAAATTTTTAACAAATTTAAACCAGGTGTTTAAATCTTTTGAAGGAATATTTTTTTTTTTCACTATTTATCTGTTGTCTCAATCAAGTACCAGTTTGGATTTTGGCTCCACATATTTTTTGAGAATTTCCAATTGTCATATACCATTTTTATAGCATCTGGATTACCTTCGATAATTTTGTTATCTTTATCTTTAAGACAAATAATCATTTCACTTACAAATTTTACTGTTATTTTAAAAATATTGTCTTCTTTTACAAATTCAGAAATTTTTGAAGATTTTACTCCTATAAAAGTTGTTTCTGATTTTATTTTATTTTTATTTCTTTCATCAATTGCATCGCTAAAATTTTCATATATTTTTTTTCCCAATAAGGGTTTTAATTTTTTTTTATCTCCTTTAGCAAAAGCAGTAATGATTGTTTCATAAGCTGAATTGGCACCTTTTAAGAAATTTTTTTTTGCTTCGTCATTAAAATCGCTAATCTTTGATAACGGTCTATTTAGATCTATCTTTTCTTTAAAATCTTTTTGTTCTAAATTTTGGTAAACTTTCCTTTCGTGACCTGTTTTTCTACCTAAAATCTCGCGTAATCTTAAAATTATAAAACCAGCAAATAAAGCCAGTAGGACTATATCTAAATATTCAAAATTGTAGTTCATATATTTATATATTTTATTTATAATATTTAATGAGACTATTATATAAATACAAGTAGCAATAAAGGTCAAATGAACATTATTTTTCTTATAATAATTGGAGTTCCATTAGTGGAAATATTTGTAATGATCAAAATTGGGTCATATGTGGGAGCTTTTAATACGATCATGTTAATATTTTTAACCGCCATAACTGGAATATATTTTGCAAGATTAGAAGGTTTACACACATTGAGATCTGGAATGAATTCGATGATGAGAAATGAAATGCCTTTTAACGAAATGGTCGCAGGAACCACAATTGCTTTTGCAGCTGTTTTGCTTATACTTCCAGGATTTATAACAGATTTTGTAGGTTTTATTTTGCTTGTACCTTTCACAAGAAATTTATTAATTAAAAAATTTGTTAAAAAACCAAAAAATAATACAGATATTATTGAGGGTGAGTTGACAGATACAAAAGAGGAAAAAGATGAGTTATAAAATTATTTCTAACTTCATAAAAGATATTTCTTTTGAAATTCCCGATACACAAACAATGTTGTTTTTTGAAAAGAATCTAAGTAATTATGATCTCAAAATTGATCTGAAAGGCATCCCTGTAAAAGACAATATTATTCAAGTAGATATGGTATTACGATTTCAGAACACAAAAGATCTCAAAGACAAAGCTTTAGTCGAAATAACATACGCAACCCTTATTACTATTGAAAACGTAAAAGATAAAAAAATATTACAAAAAATAATTTTAGTTGAAGTGCCCAAAGAAGTTTATCCCAAAGCGTTTGAAATTTTTTCATTTTTATTAAACCATTCTGGCCTTCCAAAAATGAATATAACAAAAGATATAGATTTTGAAAAATTATATGATGAACAAGTGGTCGGTAAAAAACTTTCTTGATAAAATTTTAAAAAATTAAAAATTATTTTTTTTTAGAGAATCTTTTAAAAAATTGTTATGTGAATTTAACTCGTCTTTACTTGGATAAACTATTTTCTTATAGTAAGTTTTATTTTTACTTAATTCCTCTATATTATCAAATTGGATATCAGAATTTAATTTTAGAGTAGGTTCCTTTTGTCCAATTAAATTAATATAAACTTTAGATAATAATTCACAGTCTGTTATTGCATCATGTTTTTTTCTTTTTGAATTATCTATCTTAAATCTTTTGCACAACGCATCTAGACTTGCTGAAGAACCTGGAAATTTTAACCTTGCAAGCTCAAGTGTATCTATGACGCTTGCTTTTAAAATGGGGTTTTTTTTTATAAGTTTTAATTCTAAATTTAAGAATGCTAAATCAAATTCAGCATTATGTATGATTAATTTTTTTCCTTTTATAAATTCTAAAAAATCATTTGCAATTTCAGAAAATTCTTTTTTTGTTGATAAGAAACTATCAGAATATCCATGTACTTTATAAGCATCCTCTGAAACAGATCTTTTAGGATTTACAATCCTATGAAAAAATCTTTTGGTAGGTATTTGATTTTCTAATTCTATACAACCTATTTCTACAATTCTGTGACCTTTCTCAACAGATAAACCGGTCGTTTCTGTATCAAGTACAATTTCGATCATTTTATAAAATATTTCTTAATACCCTTTTAACATTTTTTTTCAGTAAATAATTATTAAAATTATTTTTTATAATATAATCTGCCTTTTTCTTTTTAATTTCTATAGGAAGTTGAAGTTTTTTTAATTTTTGAAATATTTTAGGGTGAAAATTTTTCCTTTTTTTTAATTTTTTGTTAATCGCCTGTTTGTTAGCATCAATAAAAACCAGAATGTCTTTTTTTCTATTTATTTTATTTTCCAATAACAAAGGAATATCTAAAATAACTGCTTTTTTATTTTTATTTTTCTTTAAAAAGCGATGCATACTTAACCGAACTTCTGGATGGACAATTTTAATAATTTTTAAAAGATTACGAGAACTAGCCATAAGAGCCTTTGAAATTTCAGCTTTTTTTATAGGAAATGAAAAAATATAATGAGGAAGTGCTTTTTGTAATTTTCTATAACACTTTCTATTTTTTTTATATAGTTTTCCTACCTCAAGATCTGCATTAAAAACTGGATAGCCAAATTGTTTTGCTGCATGGCTTTTCCCAGAACCAATACCTCCCAAAATACCAATTCTAATCATACATCTAATATTTTTATTATTTCCTTGTCAATTTCAGGAAGAATACCGTGCCAAAGATCGAAAGCTAATTGCGCTTGATAAATAAACATCATCTTGCCATTTTCGATTTGATTGCCGAGCGCCTTCCCTTTTTTAAGAAAATTTGTTTTAGAAGGGTTGTAGATAACATCATAAAATAGTTTGTTTGTTCCAATTGTATTATAGTTCAACTTAATTTCGTCATTATCTTTCAAACCTAAACTAGTAGTGTTTATAATCATATCAAAATCCGGAGTATTTTTACCAATTTGATTCCATTCAATAATTTCTATATTTTTATGTAGTTTCATTTTTTTTAAATTTTCCGCTTTCTCTTTCGTTCTGTTACTCAAATAAATTTTGGATACAGTTGGTATAGCAACAATGATAGAAGGAGTGACTCCCCCCGCTCCCAAAATAAATACTTTTTTGTTTTTTGAATTATAATTTATGTGTTTTAAACTTAGACTAAACCCACCTATGTCTGTGTTATCTCCAATAACAGCATCGCCTTCTTTAAATATTGTATTAACCGATTGAGTTATAATGGCACGTGATGTTAATTGATCAAGAAACGGGATTACTGATTTTTTAAATGGGACCGTTACATTAATTCCATGAATTTTATCATCTTTAATTTCATGAACCACTCTTGCAATATCATTTTCTTGAATCAATTTTTTTTCATACCTAGCATCTATATTATTTTTTTTAATCCAATAATTGTGTAATGCAGGTGATAATGAATGCTCGATTGGATTTCCTATAACTAAATATTTTTTCATTTAATTACCCTATAACTAAGTCTAATTTTTTTTTACCCAATCTTTCATTTCCAGACCGAGTTACTAAATAAGTTTCTCCAAGATTCATGGCTAATTGATGGTTGCTATCCATTAAAATCATGTGCATAAAAAATATATTACCAGGTTGAATGATATAAGGATTGTTCGTATATAACATTGGCCAATCCATCCAGTTTGGTGCAAAAAGCGCCCCCAGTGAATAACCGCATGCATTCATTCTTGAGTTTTTATAACCCAATTTATCTAAAGTTTTAGCATGCACATCAAAAACTTCTCCAACTTTGTTCCCGGGTTTCAGTTTGTTTTCGCAATTTTTCAATGCTTCAACACAAGCTTCGTACATTTTTTTTTGTTTATCATTCGCTTTACCAATAGGAATTGTTCTGAACATTGCTGAGTGATAATGTTTGTAAGTACCCGCCCATTCTATTGAGAGTTGGTCTACCTGATCCAAATTTCTTTTTTCGCTTTGATAACGACAGAGCAATGCATTTTTTCCCGAACCAATAATAAATTCATTTGCGGGATAGTCGCCACTTCCATTAAAAATAGCTCCTTGCATTTCTGCTAAAATTTTTGATTCATTTACACCTGGATGCGCGTATTTCCACGCCGCCTCCATAGCTCTGTCTGCAAGTTCAGCAGCTTTTTTTACATAAATTATTTCTGATGGTGATTTTACAGCTCTAAATTGAGAAATTAATTCTGATTTATCGTGTAGTGTTCCAAAATTTTTTAAAGAATTATTTAACCTCATAGCATTTCTGCCTGTTAATCCGTAAGCCTCATATTCAACACCCAGGTTAGATTTTTCTAAACTCAGTTCAGATAAAATATTCTTTAATTCATCAGCTGGGTTCGATTGATCTTTATCTATCCAAATTCTAATATCATTAATAATAGAAGTATTTTGTGCCTGTCTTAAGTCTGGTGCTCTTGTAAGCAAAACCAAATCTCCTTTGGCAGTTAAAACTAAACACTGAAAAAAAACAAAACCAAATGTGTCGTAACCCGTAAGCCAATACATTGACTCCTGCCTAAACATCAGCAAAGCATCTAGTCTCTGTTTTTTTAATTCTTTGACAACTTTAGACTTGCGTTCAGCAAATTCTTCTTTCGTAAAATGTATTCCCATTAATTATTATTAGTTTTTCTTACAAAAAATACAAAAACTAA
>CAZKXT010000038.1:0-5762 GCA_964556965.1 uncultured Alphaproteobacteria bacterium
AGGAACTAGTACCGAAAGGTTTAAGAGTTCGAGTCTCTTCTTGCCCACCAAAAATTATGAAAATAACAGTAGATTCCAAAAAAGGTCTGACAACAAAATTTCAAATTAAAGTTGAGAAAAAATTCATCAATGAAAAAATGCTAAACAAAATTGAGGAATTAAAAAAAACTATAAATTTGAAAGGTTTTAGACCAGGCAAAGTTCCAGGAGAAGTTTTAAAGCGTCAATTTGGAAAAGCAATCTATGGAGAGGTAATTGATAATATTCTTAAAGAAACTTCATCTAAAGCGATAGAAGAAAAGAAAATTAGAATGGCAAGTCAACCAAAAATAGAACTTAAAACTTTTAGCGAAGGCAAAGACCTGGAATATTCAATGGAAATAACAGAACTACCAAAAATTAATATTAAAAAAATAGAAGACATTAAATATAAAAGTTACGATATAGAAGTTTCAAAAGAAGAGACAGAAAAAAGATTGAGTGATATTTCTAAAAATCAAAATAATTTTGAAGATAAAAAAGATAATGAGGTGGCTCAAAAAGGAGACATGGTTATTTTTGACTACAAAGCAACAGTTGACAAGAAAGATTTCGAAGGCAATTCAGGAAAAAATATTCAAATCATATTGGGGAGAGATCTTTTTATAAAAGGTTTTGATGATCAACTAATTAATTCCAAAAAGAATTCTGAAAAAAAAGTAATAGTTAATTTACCAGAAAATTTTCCTAAAAAAGAATTGGCAAATCAAAAATCTGAATTTGATTGTAAAATTATAAATATTAAAAAAGCAATACCGGTTATAGTGAATGATGAATTTGCAAAAACTTTAGGTGCAAAAGATTTAAATGATTTAAAAGATATAATTAAAAAACAAATTACAAATGAATATAAAAATACTTTAGATCAAATTACCAATAGCCATATTTTAAAATCTCTAGAAGATTTTTCAAATTTTGAAGTACCAGAAAATTTAATTAAACAAGAATCTGAGTTAATTTCACAAGGATTGAGTGAAGAAGAAAAGACAAAACAAAAAAATAAAAATATTTTGTTGGCAAAAAAAAGAGTGAAAGTAGGTCTTATTTTAAATGAAATTGGAGAACAAAATAATTTAAAAGTTACTGAAGAAGAAATAAAAAAAGAAATTGAAAAACAAATACGTTCGATGCCGCAACAATCCAAACAATTGATTGAATATTATCAAAAAAATCCTTCTGCAGCGGCTCACTTAAGAGGAACAATTTATGAGCAAAAAATATTAAATTTAATAAAAAGCAAAGCCAAATCGACCAATAGCACTTTAAATACAAAAGAAGCAGAGAAGATTATTTTGGAAGAAAATAAAAAAAGTTTGCCAACCGAAAAAGATAATAAAAAACCCTCAATTTCAGCAAAATCTTCAAAAAATAAGATAAAAAAGAAAAAAAAAATAAACAAATAGGCAAAAGTAATCTATAGTCGTATAACCGCGAATCACTATGAAGAATGATTTTGAAGAAAAAATGAACAACCTAATTCCTATGGTAGTCGAACAGACTGGTAGAGGAGAAAGGGCTTATGATATTTATTCCAGATTATTAAAGGAAAGAATAATTTTTCTAGTGGGACAAATAAATGACAATGTTGCTTCTTTAGTAACTGCACAATTACTTTTTTTGGAATCCGAAAATCCCAAAAAAGAGATATCATTCTACATCAATTCTCCAGGAGGATTGGTAACAGCTGGTTTGGGTATTTATGACACTATGCAATATATTAAATCCCCGATAACTACTTTGTGTATTGGGCAAGCATCTTCCATGGGATCATTTTTATTAGCAGCTGGAGAAAAAGGACACAGACTTTCCTTGCCCAACTCAAGAATAATGGTTCATCAACCTTCAGCAGGATTTCAGGGTCAGGCTACAGACGTAGAAATACACGCCAAAGAAATTATATCTTTAAAGAAAAGATTAAACGAAATTTACGCCAAACACACAGGAAGATCTTCTCAAGAAATTAAGGATGAACTTGAGAGAGACAAATTTATGACTCCTGATGAGGCTAAAGATTTTGGCTTGATCGATAAAGTCGTAGAGAAGAGAACTCAAAAATAGTACAATATTAAAGTTATTAACTACATCTAGTTATCAACGGCGTCAGATTTCAACTTAGACTTGATAAGGGTATTAACAAAATTTATAAGTTAATTACTGATTCGTTTTAAATAATTTTATGAATACAAAAAATACTAAAAACATACTTTATTGTTCTTTTTGCGGAAAAAGTCAGCATGAAGTGAGAAAGTTAATCGCTGGTCCCACAGTGTTCATCTGCGACGAGTGCGTCGAATTATGTATGGATATAATAAAAGAGGAAAGCAAGGAATCTTTAGTAAAACATCAGGAAGGAGTTCCTTCTCCTAAAGAAATATGTAAAGTTTTAGATGATTATGTAATTGGCCAGGATTATGCAAAGACAGTTTTATCTGTTGCGGTGCACAACCATTATAAAAGACTTAACCACGAATCAAAAAGTAATAAAGATGTTGAGCTGTCTAAATCAAATATACTACTTGTAGGACCAACAGGATGCGGAAAAACTTTATTAGCACAGACTCTCGCAAAAATTTTAGATGTACCTTTTACTATAGCTGACGCCACTACTCTAACGGAAGCAGGGTATGTTGGAGAAGATGTGGAAAATATAATATTGAAACTTTTACAATCAGCAGATTACAATGTAGAGAAGGCACAAAGAGGAATTGTATATATTGACGAGGTAGATAAAATAAGTCGTAAATCGGAGAATCCATCTATTACAAGAGATGTTTCGGGCGAAGGAGTTCAACAGGCTTTACTTAAAATTATGGAAGGCACAGTTGCAAGTGTTCCTCCACAAGGGGGTAGAAAACATCCTCAACAAGAATTTTTACAAGTAGACACAACAAATATACTTTTTATTTGTGGAGGTGCTTTTGCAGGATTAGACAAATTAATTGCACAGAGAGAAAAAGGGACTTCAATAGGATTTGGAGCTCAAGTCAAACACCCAGAAGAAGAAAGTGTTGGAGATACTATTAAAAAATTAGAACCAGAAGATCTTTTGAAATATGGTTTGATACCAGAGTTTATTGGAAGGATGCCGATCGTAGCTACTTTGAGAGATCTGGATGAAAAATCTTTAATTCGTATACTAAATGAACCAAAAAATTCGTTAACCAAACAGTACAAAAGACTTTTCGAATTAGAAAATGTGAAGCTTACTTTTAAAGAAAATGCTATTTCTGAAATTTCAAAAAAAGCTATTAAGAAAAAAACAGGAGCAAGAGGTTTGAGGTCTATCCTAGAGGCAATTTTGTTAAAAACCATGTATGAGCTGCCTAATCTTGAAGATGTATCGGAAGTTATTATAGACGAAAGTGTGGTAAAAGGTCGATCTGAACCTAAATTAGTTCGTTCAAAAAACAAGAAATCAACAGAAAAAACGTCAGCGGCTTAAATAAATTTCTTGAAAAATAAATAATTATATCCATATTAATCATAATGGTCAGAAAAACTAATCTAGCATTATTGCCATTGAGAGATATCGTAATCTTTCCAAATATGGTTATACCGTTATTTGTGGGAAGAGAAAAATCTATAAAAGCTCTGAACGAGGTAATGAAATCAGACAAAAAAATAATTTTGGTTACTCAAATAAATTCAGAAATAGACGATCCAACCGCAGAAGATATTTATAGTTTCGGATGTGAAAGTTCCGTTTTGCAATTATTAAAATTGCCAGATGGAACAGTAAAAGTTTTAGTGGAGGGTTTAAATCGGGTTAAAATTTCAGACTTTAATCAGAAAGAAGAGTTTTGCAAATGTAGTGCTGAGGTAATTAAAAATGAGGAAAGTACAGAAGATCTTTTACCGCTTGCACTAACTTCTATCAAAAAATTAGAAAAACTTTCAGGTATAAATAAAAAGATTCCTTTCGAGTCAATAAACAATTTAAAATCTCTCAAAGATTCTTCCCAAATCGCTGACAATATAGCTTCTCACCTTAATATATCTATATCCGACAAACAAAAAATATTTGAAATGTTGGATGTTAAGAAAAAAATTAATAAAATTATAGAATATCTAGATAACGAAATAAGTATCGTTGGCGTTGAGAAAAGAATTAGGGGTAGAGTTAAAAACCAAATGGAAAAAACCCAGAGAGAATACTATTTGAATGAACAACTAAAAGCTATTCAAAAAGAATTAGGTGAGATTGAGGAAGGCAAAGATGAGATTACCAATTTACATAAATCTATTGTCAAGGCAAAGATGCCAAAAGAAGTAACTAAAAAATGTTTATCTGAATTAAAAAAATTAAAATCTATGAGTCCAATGTCTGCGGAAGCAACGGTAGTTAGAAACTATCTAGACTGGATGATAGAGTTGCCTTGGAATAAAAAGGATAAAGTAGTTGATGATTTAAACAAAGCTAAAGAAATATTAGATAAAGACCATTATGGACTAGAAAAAGTAAAAGAAAGAATTGTTGAGTATTTAGCCGTTCAAAAAAGAATTGAAAAAATCAAAGGACCAATATTATGTTTAGTTGGGCCGCCTGGTGTTGGCAAAACATCTTTAGGAAAATCAGTTGCTAAAGCAACAGGCAGAAAGTTTGTAAGAATGTCTTTAGGAGGTATAAGGGATGAGGCGGAAATTAGAGGGCATAGAAGAACTTATATAGGTTCACTTCCAGGAAAAATTATTCAACAAATGAAAAAAGCTGGAGCAAAAAATCCATTATTTTTATTGGACGAGATAGATAAAGTTGGAGCTGATTATAGAGGCGATCCATCTTCCGCTCTTCTGGAAGCTCTTGATCCAGAACAAAATTCATCTTTCAACGACCATTATTTAGAAGTCGATTATGATTTATCAGATGTTATGTTTGTTACGACAGCGAATACACTTAATATACTTCCTCCTTTATTAGATCGTTTAGAAGTAATTAGAATCCCAGGCTATACCGAGGATGAAAAAATTAATATAGCTAACAAATATCTTTTACCTAAACAGATAGAAAATAATGGAATCAAAGAAGGCGAAATGACATTTGAGAAAGATACGATCAAAAATATCATTAGAGATTATACCAAGGAGTCTGGTGTAAGAAATTTAGAAAGAGAAATTTCTAAAATTTCAAGAAAAACAGTTACACAAATAATTTCTGAAGGTAAGAAAAATGTTGTGGTAGACGAAAAAAATTTAAATTCATTTCTTGGAGTGAAAAAATTTAAATTTGGGGAACTAGAAAATAAAGACGAGGTTGGTATCGTGACAGGTTTAGCTTGGACAGAATTTGGCGGCGAGATTTTAAAAATAGAAACAGTGCATATGCCAGGTAAGGGAAAAATGCAAATCACTGGTAAACTAGGAGACGTGATGCAGGAATCTGTAAAAGCAGCAAAATCTTTTGTAAGATCTAAAAGCATAGAATATGGAATAATACCTCCAGTTTTCGAGAAAAAAGATTTTCATATACATGTTCCAGAAGGAGCTACACCAAAGGATGGGCCATCTGCTGGTATAGCTATGGTTACTTCGATTGTTTCGTCTATAACAGGAATTCCTGTAAAAAGGGAAATTGCTATGACCGGAGAGGTTACAATTACTGGAAAAATTCTTCCTATTGGAGGTTTGAAAGAAAAACTTTTAGCCGCACATAGAGCTGGTATTAAAAAAGTTTTAATACCAGAAGATAACAAAAAAGATTTAGCAGAAATACCGGATAAAATTAA
>CAZKXT010000039.1:0-5702 GCA_964556965.1 uncultured Alphaproteobacteria bacterium
TTAGAGAATAATTTTAACTTTCCATATAAATTTTCTTATAGACCAAAAAAATCTAAACCTATAATACCAACTGTTGGATTTAGTGAAACGCAAAATATAGATGAAGATTTAAAGACACAAGCTTGCGAAGGACTAAATGAGAGGTTAAAAAACTATGTTTTGGTCAATATTGAAAAATCCAAACATGAATTTTTAAGCAATACTTACAAAAAAAGACTAGATCACGAATTATCCATTATTAATCAAATGAAATATTCTGGTTATTTTTTGATTGTGTCTGATTATATTAAATGGGCAAAAAAAAATAATATTCCCGTTGGTCCAGGAAGAGGTTCGGGTGCTGGTTCTTTGGTTGCTTGGTGTTTATCAATAACAGACATTGATCCTATAAAATTTGATTTAATCTTTGAAAGATTTCTTAATCCGGATCGTATTTCAATGCCTGATTTTGATATAGATTTTTGTGAAGAAAAAAGAGATTTGGTTTTCAACTATTTGAAAAAAAAATATGGAAATGGAGTGGCTCACATAATTACTTTTGGAAAATTAAAAGCGAGAATGGCTTTAAGAGACATCGGGAGGGTTTTGGGTTTACCTTATGGTTTTGTAGATTCTTTGTGCAAAATGATTCCCTTTGATCCTTCCAGACCTATTTCGCTTGCCGATTCAATTGCAAGAGAACCCAGAATACAAAAGCAACAAAAAAACGATCCTAGAGTAAAAAAATTGATCGACTTGTCACTTAAACTTGAAGGTTTGAATCGAAATGTAGCCACCCATGCAGCGGGAGTTGTGATAGCAGAAAAAAATTTATCAGAACTTGTTCCTCTTTATAAAGATTTTTCATCTAATTCTGTTCTACCCGCAACACAGTTTGACATGTATTCAGCAGAAGATTTTGGTTTAATAAAATTTGATCTATTGGGATTAAAAACACTTACAGTTATCAACAAAACATTATCATTATTAAAAAAAACAAATGTTAATTTGGATATAAATAAAATTTCTTTAGATGACAAAAAAGTTTTTGAATTGTTGTCTTCAGGTCACACAATTGGTTTGTTTCAACTTGAAAGTGCCGGCATGAGAGATGCTCTGAAATCTATGAAACCAAATAGATTTGAAGATATAATTGCACTAGTTGCTTTATATAGACCTGGACCAATGAACAATATTGCAATTTATAATCAATGCAAACATGGTATTAAAAAACCTGACTACCTTCATCCAAAATTAAAAAATATTTTAGAACCGACATATGGAGTGATAATTTATCAAGAGCAGGTAATGAGAATTGCGCAAACTTTATCAGGATTTTCTCCTGGCGAAGCAGACATCTTAAGAAAAGCTATGGGAAAAAAAAAGAGATCTGAATTAGAAAAACAAAAAGAAAGATTTGTTAGCGGTGCTGTAAACAATGGTATTCAAAAAGATATAGCAAATTTTATTTTTCAAAAAATAGAACCATTTGCAGAGTATGGATTTAACAAAAGTCACGCAGCTGCTTATGCCTTAATATCTTATCAAACAGCTTATTTAAAAACTTATTATCCAAATGAATTTCTTTCAGCTTCAATGTCCAATGAATTTTCAAATACAGACAAGTTAAGAGAATTTTATGAAGAATTAAAGAGATTAGACATAAAAGTAGTTCCACCATCAATTAACGAAAGTTATTCAGAGTTTATTCCAGAAAATAAAAAACAATATTACGCTCTCGGAGCTATTAAAAATGTAGGTTTAGAGGCAATCAAGGAAGTTATTGTTGAGAGAGAACGTCATGGAAAATTTTCTTCTTTAGAAAATTTCATAGAAAGAATTAATCCAAAAAATATTAATAAATTACAATTAGAAGGCCTTGTAAAAGCGGGAGCATTTGATTGTATAGAAAAAAATAGAAAATATATTTTTGATTTTATTCCTCAACTAATTCAAAAAAACAAGAGATTTGCTGAAAATAAAAATACAAATCAAGGAGACTTGTTTAAAGAAAGTAATTTAGAAATTTCCAAAACTGAAAAAAGTTTAAAATTAGCTCATTGGCAGAATGATGAAACTTTGCTTAAAGAATATGAATCTATAGGTTTTTATTTTTCCAGCCATCCGTTAGTGGACTATAAAGAAATATTGGATTTACATGGTGTAAAAACTTATGCTGAATTTGAAAAAGAAGAAAACTCTACTTGTACATTGGCAGGAACATTAATGAAAATTCAAGAAAAAAAAACATCCAAAGGAACTTCTTTTGCAATTGCCAAATTTAGCGATACGATAAGCACATTTGAAATATTTATATTTTCTGAATTATTGGAAAAGAATAGGGGTATTCTAAAAGAAGGAGATTCTTTTTTAATAACGGTTTTAAAAGACAAAAAAAACCAAGAAAATAGATTTAAAAGAATTAGCGTAATTAAAATTGTCAGTTTGAAAGAAATCAGCAAAAAAGATTATGAACTGGCCACAATTGAAATTGAAAAAAAAGAAAATCTTGACGAACTATCTAAATGTCTAAATATTTCTGGAAACACAAAAATCAAAGTTGTTATTATAGACGAGAAAAACAAATTTTTGTTTGAATTGAAGAATAAAAGAAAACTAAATTCAGGTTTGGTAAAAGATTTAAGAAAACATGATTTTGTGAGGAAAATAAGCATTTAATTTGGCTTGCACATTAAGAAAATTAATTGTATGAAATCGTGATTACGCACACAACAGTTGGTTAATTACCTCCGGTCCGAAAGGCAGTAGTTGTGGTGGAATAACCGGTAAAAAAATGAATATACCAAAGGTCACGATATCTCAGTTATTAGAAGCAGGTGTCCATTTAGGACACAAAACACATAGATGGAATCCAAAGATGAAAAAGTTCATTTTTGGAAAAAAAGATTCAGTTCACATAATTGATTTAACTCAAACTTTAGAATTGTTAAATGTCGCACTAAAACAAATTTATAATTGTGTAGCTTCAGGCGGAAAAGTTCTTTTTGTTTCAACAAAAAAACAAGCATCAGAAATTATTAGGGATACTGCAAAAGAGTCTGATCAATATTACGTAAATTATAGATGGTTAGGTGGTATGCTTACAAATTGGAAAACTATATCAAATTCAATAAAAAAATATAAAAAAATACTTCAAATTCTTGAAGGTGAGAATAAAGGTTTTACTAAAAAAGAAATTTTAAAAATGGGAATTCAAAAAGATAAATTAGAAAGATCTTTAGGAGGAATTGCAGAAATGAAAAAAATTCCAGATCTGATATTTGTCATAGACACAAATATAGAGACTCTCGCAATTAACGAAGCATCGAAATTGAAAATTCCTATAGTTGCTATTATCGATACAAATTCAAATCCTGATCGTGTCAATTTTCCAATACCTGGAAATGATGATGCTAGAAGATCTATCAGTTTGTATTGTGAAGTTATTAAAGCGACCATTCTTGATGCAAAAAACAATATAAAGATCAATCAGCCTGAAGAAAAGAAAGTTCTGGTAGAAAAAATTAAAATTACCACAAATACTAAAAAGAAACAGGCAGCTGTAAAAGACAAAATTTCAAAAAACAAAAAAAAAGAAGCAAAGAAATAAAAGCAGGCTGTAAGCATGTCATCTCAAAGTGAAATTGAAAAAATTAAGCAGTTAAGAGAAATTACAGGCGTGGGTTTTAAGGATTGTAAAGCAGCAATTGACGAAACCAAGGGAGATATAGACAAAGCCATAGATTTTTTGAGAAAAAAAGGAATTGCAAAAGCAAACAAAAAAATGGAAAGAGTTGCTGCCGATGGTTTAGTTTCGGTATTTGAAAAAGATTCGAATTATGCAATGGTGGAAATTAATAGCGAAACAGATTTTGTTGCAAAAAACAAAGAATTTATACAATTTGTAAAAGAGGTTAGCGAAATATGTTTTCACAACAAAGGAGATATGGAAAAAACTCTTAACTCAAATATGAAAAATAAAAAAACTATAAATGAAAATTTGGTTGATTTAATTTCTAAAATTGGTGAAAAAATAACATTCAGAAGATGTGCGTATATTGATAATAAAGAATCTTACAATTTTTCTTATATTCATGCGCCGTTGGAAAAAAATATAGGAAAAATTGGAGTATTGCTGAAAATAAAAAAAGCTTCAAAAATTGATATTAAGGATTTGGGTCATAAATTAACAATGCATATAGCTGCCATGAACCCTTTAAGTATTGATGTAAATGATTTAGATTCTTCATTAGTAGAAAAAGAAAGAAGCATTATCGAGGAAGAAGTGAAAAATACTGGTAAACCCGAGTCCGTAGCAAAAAAAATAGCAGATGGAAAACTTAAAAAGTTTGTTGATGAAAAATCTTTGTTGAATCAGATTTGGATTTTAGATACTAAAAAAAAAGTGAAAGATATTCTAAAAGAATCTTTTGGGAATGAAAAATTTACTATTTTAGAAATGAAAAGATTTAAAGTGGGGGAAGGTGTTTAACTGTGGCCGAAAATTTTGATTTAAAAGTATACAAAGGAAAAATGGGCAAAGCCCATGAAGCTTATCTTAGAGATTTATCCACACTAAGAACCGGCAGAGCTAATTCTTCTATGTTGGATTTGATAAGAGTAGATGTGTATGGACAAAAAATGCCCATTAATCAGTTGGCGACTGTCTCAGTTCCCGAATCTAGATTAATTACAGTTCAAGTTTGGGATTCAAATAATGTAAATCTTATAGATTCGGCAATTAGAAAATCGAACTTAGGTGTAAATCCCCAAATAGACGGACAGATGTTGAGACTACCAATACCTAATCTAACAGAAGAAAGAAGAGAAGAGTTAAAAAAATCAATCAAAGGAATTGCGGAAAAAAGCAAGATATCGATTAGAAATATTCGAAGAGAAGGAAAAGATGAGCTCAAAAAACTTTTAGAAAAAAAAAGTATTAGCGAAGACGAAAATAAAAAATTTGAAAAAGAAATTCAAACAATCACAGATAGTTCTATTACAGAGATAGAAAAAATTCTTGAAAAGAAAGAAAAAGAGATAATGAGTGTATGAATAAGCTTAAACATGTTGCTATTATCATGGATGGTAATGGACGTTGGGGCTTAAAAAAAAAAAATTCAAGAAATTTTGGGCACAAACAAGGTCTTCAAACAGTTGAGATTATTTTAAAAAAAACAATAGAAAAAAAAATACCTTATTTAACTTTGTTTTCTTTCTCAACCGAAAACTGGAAAAGACCCAGGGGAGAGATAAAATTTTTACTAAATTTAATTAGAGAGTATTTTGATAAACATTTAGATAAAATTATTAAACAAGGCGTCAGGATTAGGATTTTTGGTCAAATAAACAAATTTCCAAAAGACGTTAAAAAAATATTAAATAAGGTTCAAAACAAAACAAAAAAAAATACAAAAATAAACGTAATTCTTGCACTCAATTACGGTTCAAGAGATGAAATTTTATATGCAATAAAAAATATGTTTAGGAAAAAATTAAAAATTAACAAGAGCAATTTTGAAAATCAACTATATACTTTGAATATTCCAGATCCTGATATTTTAATTAGAACAGGTGGTAAAAAACGTTTAAGCAATTTTTTATTATGGCAAATGGCTTATACCGAGCTATTTTTTGTTGAAAAACTATGGCCAGATTTTAACAGCAATGATTTAATGAAAATATTAAATAAATTTAAAAGTATAAAAAGAAATTTCGGAAAT
>CAZKXT010000040.1:0-1682 GCA_964556965.1 uncultured Alphaproteobacteria bacterium
AATGTATTTGCTGAAGAACTCGATATTAAAGCAGATAATATTATAATAAAAAAAGAACAAAATATTGTTGAAGCAGAAGGTTCGGTTTTGGTGAAAGATGCTCAAGGAAACAAAATATCCTCTGACAAAACAACATATTATAGAGCAAAAAATATATTGGAATCTTCTGGAAACGTAATCGTAGACGACACCAAAGGTAACCAATTCGAGACTAGTAAGATAAGTTATGATCAAAATAATAATTTTATAAAAAGTTTTGAAGATACAAATTTATCTTTAATAAATGGCTATAATGTTGCTACAAATGCAATTACTTATGATTTAAATAAAAAATTAATTACCTCTGAATCTGATTCGGTTATCACAGACAAATATGGAAATGAAATTTTTATAAAAAATTTTTCTTATAACTTAAAGAAAAATCTAATTTCAGCAACTGATAATGTTAAAATTTATGACGTCGAAAGAAATAAATATTTTGTTGAAGATGTTTATATAGATTTACAAAATAAAAGAATCATTGGTAACAAAGTGAAAGTGGCTTTAGACCCAAAATCTTTTGGTTTGCCTGATGAAGAAAATGATCCAAGATTCGCGGCCAATTCAATTTTACTTACTGAAAATGTTGCAGAATTAAATAAAGGCATTTTTACAATATGCAAATTAAGAAACGAAAAATGCCCCCCTTGGTCAATGCAAGCAAAAAATATAAAACATGACAAAAAGAAAAAAACAATTTATTACAAATCAGCTCTTTTAAAAATTTATGATATTCCTTTTCTTTATCTTCCAAAATTTTTTCATCCCGATCCAACTGTAAATAGACAAAGTGGATTTTTGACACCTACGATAACTGAAACAAAAAGTCTAGGTTTGGGTGTTAGCATTCCTTATTTCGTAGATCTTGCTGACAATAAAGATTTTACATTTACACCAAAATTTTATTCTAATGATAGAGGTCTTTATTTAGGAGAGTATCGACATGTTACAAAAAACTCTTCTTGGATTTTTGATTCAGGATACACCCAAGGATACAAAAATCCAACGGGTGTTCAGACGGCCGGCTCTAGAAATCACTTTTTTTTCAAATCAAATATAGATTTGGATCTAGATTTATTTGATGAAAGCGTTCTTTACCTAAACGTACAAAGAGTTTCGAATGATACTTATTTAAAAGTTCACAAAATTAATACTGAATTGGCAAGTTATGGAAGTTCAGAATTAACTAACGAGGTGGGATTAAATTTAGCGAAAGGAAATACCACTCTATCGGTTAAAGGGTATGCGTACGAAGATATCTCGGATCCAGAAAATTCAAGATACGAATTTTTGGTTCCACAAATTAATTTAAATACATTGTTGTTAGATTCAGAAAATTTTGGTGTAGTAAATCTTTCAACAAAATCATACTACAAAAACAAAAATGTAAATGAAAAAGAATCATTCATGATTAATGATTTAACATGGAATTCGGTGGAAAAAATTAATGGTTTTGGATTGGTTTCAGGTTTTAAAGCTTTAATCAAAAATACAAACTATGAAACAAGAAATACAACTGAATTTAAAGACGGAGAGCAGAACAACGAAATAGCGGGAGTTTTTGGAATTGAAAATTCTTATCCTTTAATTAAAGAAACTAAAAAATATATAAGTTTATTTGTTCCAAAATTGATGCTGAGAGC
>CAZKXT010000040.1:1782-5421 GCA_964556965.1 uncultured Alphaproteobacteria bacterium
AGCTTAGAATTTCAAAGAGACTTTTACTCTGATAGAGACGTCACAGCTGAAGATTCTCTTAGATTTACCTTGCGTATAAAACCATTCACATCCTTAAGCGCTCCAGCATATAAAGGTTTTTAAATATTTATGTTTAAAAAAATTTTCTTTGCATTAGTTTTTTTACTGCAAAGTCAAACTTTGTTTGCAGATATTAGCAACAAGATAGTTTTAACAGTGGGAAACTTACCCGTAACATTATATGACCTAAAACAAGAAGTGAAGCTATTAAGCATTCTAAACCCTGGAAAATTAGAAAACCAAAGCGTCGAAGATCTTCAAAGCCTTGGGATAGAATCTTTAACAATAAAAAAAATTAAAGAACAGGAAATTAAAAAAGAACAATTAGATAATACTGAAAATGAGGAATTTGTTGAATACGAAATATCAAGAGTATTAAAATCTCTCAACATGGACGAACAAGCCTTGGAAAGAGCATTGGCTGAAAATCAGTTAGAAATTGGTGATTTAAAAAATCATATTTTAATAGAAATTAAATGGAATAGACTGGTTTATGCAATATATCAAAATAAAATAAAAATTGATGAAGAATCTATAAACAGAAAAGTTGAAGAATATAGTATGAAAGAAAATTCTTATGATGAATATTTGCTTTCAGAAATTATAGTGCCTGTTTCTGATTCTCAAAACCCAAATGAAGTATACCAAAAAATCAAAGGTAGATTGCTTAGTGAAAAATTTGAAAACGTGGCAAGAGAAATAAGTATAAGCCAGACCAGGGATGCTGGTGGAAAAGTTGGTTGGGTTAATGAAAAAACTATGGCAGAAATAGTTATTAAAAAAATAAAAGATTTAAATGTGGGAGAAATGACAAGCCCAATTTTAATTCCTGAAGGAATTATGATTATTAAATTAAATAACAAAAGAGAAATAAAAAATGAAATAGATAAAGATCAACTAAAAAGACAGATCATCCTAAACGAAAGAGACAAAATGTTGACCGTCTACTCAAAAATGCACTTAAATAAACTAAAATCAAACACCATGATAGAAATAAATGACCAATAAAATTATAGGTATTATTGCTGGCGAACCAAATAGCACTGCTTCTGAAATAATATTCAAAGCATGGAAAAAAAGAGAGAAATACAAACATTTTCCTTTTTTTATTATTGGAAGTTTTTCTATTTTAGAAAAACAAAAAAATACACTGGGATTTAAAAATTTAAGGTTAAAAAAAATTACAGAAAATTTTAAAAAAAGAGACTTGATGGGAAATAAACTTTCAGTATTAAACGTAAATTTTCAACAGAGCTCTAGTTTTGCTAAAATTTCTAAAAAATCTAAACCTTATATATTTAAATGTTTTGATTTATGCATAAAATTAATTAAGTCAAAAAAAATTATAGGGCTCGTTAATTGCCCGGTTTCAAAAGAACACTTATTTGATAAAAATTCTAAAGGTGTTACAGAATATTTATCAAAAAAATACTCTAAACCAGGAAAAGAAGTAATGCTCATTTATAATAAAAATTTGGCGGTTTCACCAATTACTACGCATATTAGACTTTCTGATGTTGTAAGATCTTTGAATAAGAAAACCATAGTTAAAAAAATAGAAACTATAAATCGCTTTTATAAAAAAGTTCTGAAAAAAACTCCCAAAATCGCATTACTAGGTATAAATCCTCATAATTACTCTGGCTACAAAACAAAGTCTGATGAAAATAAGATAATTTTACCCGCAATCAAATCTTTAAAAAAGAAAAAAATTAATGTCGTAGGCCCAGTATCTCCGGATACCAGTTTTATGATTTATGAAAAATATAAAATTGATATTATAGTGGGAATGTATCATGACCAGGTATTAACACCTTTTAAATCAATTTTTGGATTCAATGCTGTAAATATTACTTTAGGTTTGCCTTTTTTTAGAATCTCTCCTGATCACGGCGTAGGCTCCAATATAGTAGGCAAAAAAATAGCTAATCCAAATAGTTTAATAGAATCTATTAAATTTTTTAATAATTTAAAATAATATGAAATATAAAAAAAGCTTAGGTCAAAACTTTTTGACTGATAAAAATATAATAAAAAAAATAGTTAATTTAACAAAAATAGACAATAAAACTATATTTGAAATCGGGCCTGGGCTAGGAAGTTTAACACAAGAAATCTTGTACAAAAATCCAAATTTTTTTTTAGGAATAGAAAAAGACAACAAATTATTTAACAATCTATTAAATAATTTTTCAAATTTTAAAAACTCAAAATTCATCAATAATGATGCTCTATACGTGAATGAAAAAAAATATATTCCAAACGGAAAAAAAGTAGTTGTTTTTGGAAATTTACCTTACAATATATCAACTCAAATTTTAATCAAATGGATCAGATCCGTAGATTGGCCGCCGTGGTATGAAAAGTTAATTCTTATGTTTCAGAAAGAAGTTGGGGAAAGAATAATTGCTAATAAAAATGAAAAAAATTATGGGCGTCTCTCTATAATAAGCAATTGGAGGTTAAATGTAACAAAAAACTTTGATGTTTCTAAAAATTGTTTTTTTCCTAGACCAAAAGTAGATTCCGTGGTGCTAACATTCGAGCCAAAAAAAAATTTTATTA
The DNA here is from genome assembly GCA_964556965.1 of uncultured Alphaproteobacteria bacterium. Taxonomy (GTDB): domain Bacteria; phylum Pseudomonadota; class Alphaproteobacteria; order Pelagibacterales; family Pelagibacteraceae; genus CAZKXT01. Next base: position 4,408 of record CAZKXT010000040.1, read on the forward strand.
AATTAAAAAATCCCAAAAACTTAGAAAAAATTACTGAAATTATGTTTTCTAGTAGGAGAAAAATGATAAAAAATTCAATACTAAAATTATTTAAAAAAAATTATTTTATTGAAAGAGAGCTTGGAATAAACTTACAATTAAGACCTGAAAATTTGGACAGAGAGATATTTTATAAATTGGCCTCTAAATACGAAAGTTTACTTAGATAATTCATCAATCAATCTGGAAATCTTAGATTTATCAAACAAATATTTTTTATTGTTTTCTTCCTCTTTTATGATTTCACAAATTTCATTATAACAAGCATCAAGATCATTGTTCACAACAACATAATCATAATCAAGCCAATGAGACAATTCTTCTTTAAATTTCTTCATCCTTTGTTCGGCAATTTGTTTGCCTGATTGATCTCTGTTAACAAGTCTCTGTTTTAAAGTTTGAATGTCTGGAGGTAAAATAAATACCGTGATGAGCTTAATATCTTTAATTTTTTTTTTAAGCTGTCTTGTGCCTTGCCAATCAATATCAAATATAACGTTTAACCCTTTGTTAATTTTTTCCAAAACATTCTTTTTTGCTGTGCCATAGTGATTATTAAATATTTTTGAAAATTCTAAAAAAAAATCTTCATTAATCAATTTTTGAAATTGATTTTCGTTAACAAAAAAATAATCCTTTCCATTAGTTTCATTTGGCCTAGGTTTTCTTGTTGTGTGAGAGATGGATATGGTGAAATTGGAAAAATTTTTTTCTAAAAGTTTCGTCAGAGTTGTTTTTCCCGCGCCAGAAGGGGAAGATAAAATCATCATAAACCCTTGGGTTTCTGTGGATTTCATAATAATTAAAAACTTGAAAAAATTTTACGATGCTTTGCCTTCTATAAATTTTATAGCATCTCCAACGGTCAAAATCTTTTCTGCCTCTGTGTCTGATATTTCTGAACCAAACTCTTCTTCGAAAGCCATAACTAATTCTACTGTATCCAAACTATCAGCTCCAAGGTCATCGATAAAA
>CAZKXT010000041.1:0-428 GCA_964556965.1 uncultured Alphaproteobacteria bacterium
AGCCATAACTAATTCTACTGTATCCAAACTATCAGCTCCAAGGTCATCGATAAAACTAGCTTCGTCAGTTACTTTTGTTTCCTCTACTCCCAGGTGGTCTGCTACTATCTTTTTTACTTTATTTCCTATTTCCGCTGTCATTTAAATTCCTTTAATTTTTAGTATTAAATCTGTAATAAATTAAAAAATAGTTTTGTCAAGACATATACATGCCACCATTAACATGTAATGTTTCACCTGTTATATATGAAGCTGAATCAGAACTTAAAAATGCAACGCAATTTGAAACATCTTCTCCAGTGCCAAATCTTCCCATGGGAATCCTGGAAGTTAAAAATAATTTCATTTTTTCCGCAATATTCATTGTCATATCAGAAAGAATAAATCCTGGTGATACACAATTAATTGTTATATTTTTTTTTGCATAT
>CAZKXT010000041.1:438-5406 GCA_964556965.1 uncultured Alphaproteobacteria bacterium
TAACCTAACCAAAAAACCCGGGTAATAGCAATTTCATGTTAATTTTTTTTTTTGCATACTCAATTGCCAAACTTTTGCTCATTCCAATGACTCCTGACTTAGATGCTGCATAGTTAGCTTGTCCTAAATTTCCAGTATGCCCAACTATCGAGGTTATATTAATAACTCTACCGAATTTATTTTTCATCATTTTTTTTATTGCATATTTAGATAATAAAAATGTTGAAGTTAAATTTATATCTATAACTTTTTTCCATTCGTCGTCTTTCATTCTCAATGATAAGTTGTCAACATTAACACCGGCATTATTTATTAATATATCAAGACCGCCTAACTCCAAAGAAGCATCCTCAATAAAATTCTCAATTCTAGAATGTTCTGAAATATCAAATTTTTTAATTTTGCAACTGGAATGTTTTTTTTTAATCGCTTCTAATTTTTCATTTTTAGTTCCGGTTGCCAACACAGTTCCATTTAAATTTATAAATTTTTCTACCAAAGCCCCTCCGATACCTCCCGTTGCTCCAGTAATAATAATTTTTTTATTTTGAAAATTAATCATTTGTTTTTATAATTATTAATATCCTCCAAAGAATTTAAATTAGAAATTTTAATTTTTCTATTAGTTCTTTTTACCAAACCTGAGAGCACCTTGCCAGGTCCTATTTCAATAAATTCATCTATTCCATTATTGATCATATATTCGAGACTTTCTCTCCATCGCACAGTGGAAGTTATTTGTTTAATTAATAGTTCTTTAATAGTTGCGGGGTCATTCTCGATTTTTGCTGTCACATTAGATATTATCCCTGGATTTGGTTTTTTAAAAACAGCATCTGTAATTTTGCTTTTCATATTTTCTTCTGCTTTTTTCATCAGAGAACAATGAAAAGGAGCACTAACAGGTAATATTATAGATCTTATAGATTTTTTTTTCAAATTATCTGACATTTTCTCAATAGCATTTTTTTCGCCACTCACTACAATTTGACCTGGACAATTATCGTTTGCAATCTCACAAACTCCGTCTAAAGAAGCTGCTTTGATTTCTTCTAATATTTTATTCTGTTCCAATCCCAAAATTGCAAGCATAGAACCTTTTCCTTCTGGGACAGCTTCTTGCATAAACTTTCCTCTTTGATGTAATAAATTAGTAGCTGTTTCAAGATTTAAAGAATCTGAACAAACTAGCGCTGTATACTCTCCTAAAGAGTGTCCTGCAAAAAATTTTGCTTCGTTTAAATTTATTCCAAATTCGTTCTTGAGCACGGAATAAATTGAATATCCAACCATCATTATGCTTGGTTGAGTGTTTTGTGTAAGATTTAATTTATCTGCCGGACCATTTAAAACTATATCGCTTAAAGGAAAGTTTAGAATTTGATCAACCTGTTTGAAAATTTTTTTTACTCTTTCAAATTTATTATAAAAATCTGAACACATCCCTACTATTTGAGATCCTTGACCTGGAAAAATAACTGAAATCATAAAAATATCCTATAATAAACGAAAATTATTTATTGTATAAGTGAAATTTAAATAGTATAAAACCCTTCCTCTCCAAAAAATTTGGGGATTTATCAGTATAAATTGATATAACCGAGGAAAAAATGAATTGTTATGAACATACGTTAATTGCAAAGCAAGATTTACAGAAAAAATCTTTGGAAGAAATCAAAACAAAGTACCAATCTATTATAGAACAAAATAAAGGAAAAGTAGTTAAATTTGAAGAGTGGGGTTTAATGAATTTCAGCATTCCAATAAAACAAAATAAAAGAGGATATTATCTACATTTTAAGTTTGAAGGAGAAGGAAAAATTGTAGAAGAGCTTGAAAAAAAAGAAAGAATTGATGACCAACTATTAAGATTTATGACTATCAAATATAAAAAGCTTGATCTAAAAAATAATTTTTTTGAAAAAAAAGAACGTTAAATAATATAAAATGAAAAAAAGAGGAAAATTTTTAAAAAAAAAGAAGGGAGATTTCTCAAAGTTAACTTTATTTCAAAAACCTGGATTAAGATCTGAAAAAAAATGTCCGTTATCAGGACCAGATGCGCCGGTTATTGATTACAAAAATGTTAGATTGTTAAAAAGTTATATATCTGAAAACGGTAAAATTTTACCCTCGCGAATAACTTCAGTATCGCTAAAAAAACAAAGGTTGTTATCACAATCAATTAAAAGAGCTAGAATATTAGGTTTGGTTTAGGTATGCAGATAATATTATTAGAAAATATTCGTAATTTAGGAAATATAGGGGAGATTGTAAAAGTTAAAAGAGGATTTGCAAGAAATTATCTTATTAGACAAGGAAAAGCCTTAAATGCATCAAAAGAAAATATTGAAATAGTAAAAAAGAAAAAAGATGAATTAAACAAAAAAGATTTAGAAAAAAAACAAGAAGCTAAAAAAAAGCATAACGCTATCCATAAAAAAAAATATTTGTTTACGAAAAGAGCAATGGAAAATGGAGTGCTTTATGGTTCTTTAAAACCCAAAGAAATTACAAAACAAATCCTTGATTTGGATAAAATTGAAATAAAACCATCTTCCATAACCTTAAATAAAGAAATAAACAAAACTGGAAACTATAAAGCAAAGATCAATTTACATTCTGAAATAGAATCTGAGATTCTTATTGAGGTTGTAAATGAATCAGATAAAGAAAAATAACTAGACACACTTTTCCACATTTAAAAAAAAATGTGAGAAAGTTTTTCAATTGATAAACGCTAAATTTACTGATTATTTGTTTATTAAATGAAACCAAAACCCTTTTCTATAGTAGACAATCTTCAAAATGAACTACCCAATAACATTGAAGCAGAGCAAGCAGTTCTGGGTTCAATACTAGTATCAAATGAAATTTTTGATGATGTAAGTTCGTATCTAAATCCAGAAAAATTTTTTGATCCAATTCACAGCAAAATATTTTTTTCTATTGAAAAACTTATAGGGAGAGGTCTGCTGGCTAACCCCATAACATTAAAAAATCATTTTGAAAATGACGAAGGCTTAAAAGAACTTGGTGGTCCAGATTATTTAGTAAAAATTACTAAATTCTCAACATCTTCAAGACAATCTATAGAATATGCAAAAATAATTGATGACATGCATGTCAGAAGAGAATTGGTAAAAATTTCTGACACAGCAAAAGATCAGGCTTCCAATAAAGATACTGAAAACTCTGGAGAAAAAATTATTGAAAATACAGAAAAATCACTTTTTGATTTAGCTGAAAGAGGTCAATTTAGAAAATCTTTTGTTAAATTTGAATCAGCTCTTAAGCAAACAGTGGAAATGGCCAAAAAAGCATATGAGAATGATGAAGGAATTGTTGGCGTGCCGACAGGATTGACGGAATTGGACGACAGATTGGGTGGACTACACCAACAAGACTTGGTGATTATTGCAGGAAGGCCTTCGATGGGTAAAACAGCTTTAGCGACTAACATAGCTTATCATGCGGCAAGACAAATTCAGGAAAAAAAAGAAAAATCTACTATTGCTTTTTTTTCGTTAGAAATGTCTTCGGAACAATTGTCAACAAGAATACTATCAGAACAAGCAAGAATTAAATCAAACGACATAAGAAGAGGAAAAATATCCGAAGAGCAGTTTTATAAATTTATAGAAGCTTCAAAAAATTTGGAAGATTTGCCTCTATACATTGACGAAACGCCGGCCATACCTCTGGCAACACTTTGTAATAGAGCAAGAAGAATCAAAAGATTATTTGGACTTCAGCTTATTGTTGTCGATTACATTCAGTTGATGAGAGGAGGTAATTATAAAAACGACAATAGAGTTCAAGAAATTTCTGAAATTACCCAGGGATTAAAAGCTTTGGCAAAAGAATTGAATGTTCCGGTTTTGGCTTTGTCTCAATTATCTCGAGCTGTAGAACAAAGAGACGATAAAAAACCTCAATTGGCAGACTTAAGAGAGTCTGGATCAATCGAACAAGATGCGGATGTCGTAATGTTTGTCTTTAGAGAAGAATATTATTTAGAGAGAAAACAACCAAAACCTGGAACATTAGAACATGCTGAATGGCAAACACAAATGAATGATATTTCGGGAATGGCTGAAATTTTAATAGGTAAACAAAGACACGGTCCTACTGGAAATGTTAGAGTCGAATTTGAAGCAATGTTTACGAAATTTAAAGATTTAACAAGCACTTAAAATTTGGAAAGTTAATCAAAAAAATAGTACTATTATAAACCCAATCATTCAAAAAAATGATTCGATCAGTCTATAAAAATATAATTACAAATTACTCAAAACTAACATTGCTAGTATTGGTTTTGATTTTGTCCACTTTTGTTTATTTTTCAAAAGATTTTAAATTAGATGCATCATCAGACACTCTATTGTTGGAAAATGATCCTGATTTAAAATACTTAAGAGAAGTAAATAGCAGATATGGTTCCAAAGACTTTCTGGTTTTAACCTATACCCCAAAAGAGGATTTGCTGAATGAAACTACAATTGAAAATCTAACTGATCTAAAAAATGATTTATCCAACTTAAGCTGGGTAAATAATGTATTAACTATTTTGGATGTTCCGTTGCTAAAAAATAACGAAGATTCTATTACTGAAAGAATTAAAAATTTCAAAACGTTATCCAGTGAAAATGTTGATAAAGCAAGAGGTTTTAAAGAAATTATCAATAGTCCAATTTATAAAGAATTTGTCATTAGTAATGATGGCAAAACTACCGGAATACTAGTTTATATTAAACCTGACGAAAAAATAGCGGCTCTTATAAAAACAAAAAATAATTACTTAGATAAAAAAGCATTGGGCAAATTAACTGTGGAGGAAAAAAAGAATTACAATCAATTTCTAAAAGAATATGACATTTACAAAAAAGCATACAATAAAAAAAATCATCAAAACATAAACGAAACTAGAGCTATTATAGAAAAACATAAAGATGCTGCAAAAATTCA
>CAZKXT010000042.1:0-5394 GCA_964556965.1 uncultured Alphaproteobacteria bacterium
GCATAAAATGGTCATATTTCAAATCTATCTTGACAATGCGGCAAACAACAAAGTAAAAACTAATATCAAATGTTGGTGAATTTATGGGCATACACTATGATTTTAAGTCAAAACGCGGCGAGCGAGCTATGCTGAAAGAAGCCAAAAGAAAGGCTAGATTAGCTAAAAGAAAAGCCAAAAGAATGGCGTCTCAACCCAAAGAAATTAACGAAGAGCCTATCATGCACGACATTTCTAAGACAATAACATTGGACGATTTAACCAATCCGGATAAAAATAAATAGTTAGCGAATATTTCAATGCGCAAACAACCTAATAAAAAAGATAGTATTGTGAAATCTGAAAAAGCTCTTAGAAAAAATCTTCAAAAGAGAAAAAAATTTATCAAAGCTAGAAATCGTTAATGCCAGTATTATCAGATAAGTGGATAAGCAAAATGGCCAAAGAAGCTGATATGATCAATCCTTTTATTGAAACACAAAAGGGAACAGGAGTTGTTTCATATGGTCTTTCATCATTTGGTTATGATGCAAGAGTTTCAAATGAATTTAAGATATTTACTGATGTAAACTCAGAAACGGTTGATCCAAAAAATTTTAAAAATAATAGCTTTGTAACAAAAAAAAGTGAAGAATGCATTATACCTCCCAATTCTTTTGTTTTAGCGAGCACTGTGGAATATTTTAAAATACCAAAGGATGTTCTTGTTATTTGTTTGGGAAAATCCACCTATGCTCGATGTGGAATTATTGTGAATGTTACTCCACTTGAACCTGGATGGGAGGGTCATGTTACCTTAGAATTTTCTAATACAACTCCTCTTCCAGCCAAAATTTATGCAAACGAGGGAGCGGCACAATTTATTTTTCTTAAAGGTAATGAAATTCCTAAAGTGACCTATTCTCAGAGAAAAGGAAAGTATATGGGACAAAAAGGTGTAACTTTACCTAAAGTTTAAAAATATTATTGATGCAAAAACTTTTAATAAATGGTGGAAAAAAATTAAAAGGCATTATAAAAATTTCTGGTTCTAAAAATTCTACACTCCCAATTCTCGCAGCAACAATTCTCAACAACAATCTAAGTGAATTACATAATGTTCCATTTGTAAAAGATGTTGATACCATGGTTAATTTACTACGAAGTCTTGGATCAGATGTCAAAATTGAAAAGTCAAAAGAAACTTTGAGAATAAAAAATAAAACTGAACTCAAAACTTTTGCATCATACAATTTGTTAAAAACTATGAGGGCAGGTGTTTTAGTATTAGGGCCATTACTTGCAAAATACGGAAAAGCAAAAGTATCTTTGCCAGGGGGCTGCGCCATTGGTGCTCGACCAGTAGATATTCATTTAAAAGGATTAAAGAAATTGGGAGCAAAATTTAAAATTAAAAATGGCTATATACTAGCATCTGCCAAAAATGGACTTATAGGAAAAAAAATTAGATTAGAAAAAATCTCTGTTGGGGCAACAGAAAATTTGATAATGGCCGCTTGTCTTGCTAAAGGAAAAACGATTATTGAAAATGCTGCGCGAGAACCCGAAATAAAAGATTTAATAAGCTTTTTAAATTCCATGGGCTGTAGTGTTTCTTGGAAAGGACCAAGAAAAATTCAAATTCTGGGAAAGAAAAATCTTAAAAATACAAAATATAAAATAATGTTCGACAGAATTGAAGCTGGAACCTACATTATTGCATCAGCAATCACGAGAGGAAGTGTTTTAATAAAAAATATTAACCCAAATGTAATCAGAAATGAGATTAAAACTTTCAAAAGAATAGGCATAAGAATAATAGAATTAAAAAATTCAATAAAAATTTTACCAAGTAAAAAATTCAAAAACATAAAAATTAAAACGGAGCCCTATCCTGGATTTCCAACTGACCTACAAGCGCAAACCATGGTTCTCATGTGTTTGGCCGAGGGAGTTTCAAAAATAACAGAAAACATTTTTGAAAATAGATTTATGCACGTATCTGAACTAAATAGAATGGGAGCCAACATATCTGTAAACTCTAATTCAGCTCGAATTCGTGGAGTTAAGAGCTTGAGATCTGCCGAACTCATGGCCACAGATCTTAGAGCATCGGTATCTCTAGTTTTGGCTGCTTTATTGGCAAAAGGTTTAACTAAGATAAGCAGAATATATCATTTAGACAGAGGTTATTTAAATTTGGAAAAAAAACTTTCAAATTGTGGAGCGATAATAAAACGCGTTAAATGAGCAAGAAAACTGATTTTAATTTAAAATTATTAGCTTTAAATGATGATGATTTAAAAGTTCTTTCAGCTCACTTACAAGATTCCGTTGTTCTTGTGAAGGATATAATTTTTTTAAAAAAAAGCAGAACATTTTTAATGATGGTTAATCGATTTATGTGGGAAGATATTGAGCTGGGTATTTTCAGAGAGAATAAAAGGATCAGATGCGCAGTAAAATTTGAAAATGTACTTGAAGTAAAATCTAGAAATATTAGTCAGAAAAAAAAAGATAAAATATTAGAACTGCTGTCTATAGATAGTGAAGTAAAAAATAATAAGAAAGAATTATTGATAACATTTGCTGGAAATAATGAAATTATTTTAATAGTGGAGGAAATTAATATTTTATTAGATGATGTTGGATTTCCTTGGAAAGTTAAACATGTTCCAAAACATCAATTATAATGACTTGCAAACAACAAATCTTAAGTTATATATTTCTCAAAGTTTAATAATTTTAAGGAATTGAATAAAAAATGGCTAAACAAGAACTTTTGGAATTCAAAGGCAAGGTAAAAGAATTATTACCAAATGCCATGTTTAGAGTTACATTGGAAAATAAGCATGAAGTTTTGGCGCATACAGCTGGAAAACTTCGCAAGAATAGAATAAGAGTTTTGGTTGGAGACGATGTTTTGGTTGAAGTTACTCCCTATGATTTATCGAAAGGAAGAATTATTTTTAGATTCTAAGTTTTGGCCTTGTAGCTCAGTAGTAGAGCAGTACCCTGAAAAGGTATGTGTCGTTTGTGCGATTCAAACCAAGGCCACCACTCTTTTGATTTAAATTAATTTTTTAGCTCGGATAGCAATGGTTTTAGATAGTCTTTGTAATTTTCCCAAGCCTTCACAGAACTTTTGTATATTGGCTGCCTAACTTGAGATAAACTTGCCGTGTTTACCATTCTTTTAGTTTTGTAAAACTCCAAACAATTTTCATTCCAGGGTAAATTGCAAAAATCTAATAATTTTTTTGATTCTATTTCTAAATTACTTACCAATTTTTCATATGATATATTGTAAATAAAATCTGGAATCATACTATTCCAATGGTTCATCAGATCTTTGTATAGGTTATGATACTTACCAAGTTCATTCAGGTCGTAACCGAATAATACATGACCAGCGAAAAAATTTTTAAAAATTGAAAAACAATTATCTCGAGCATCCCTATCACAATGAATTATTTTTGAACCAGGTAATATCATTTTTATTAAACCAATAAATAAAAAATTGTGGGGATATTTATCAGTTAAGTATTTATCAAACTTGAAATTGGTTTTTGAACTTTTTTCGTAATTTTTTCCCATTTCAATGAGGGTGTTTTCTTTTATATTTTTAATATTTTCAAAAAATTTTGAATGATTTCTATCAGAAAAATCAGATATAATTTTTTGTACAAATAGCAGCTCTCCAGCTCCATATACTTCGGGATGGCTTGCTATTATTTGTTCAACCAAAGTAGTGCCTGATCTAGGCATACCCAAGATAAAGATAGGAGAAAAATTTTTATATCCACAATCTTTAAATTTTTCAAATAGTTTTTTATCAAATGATGATTTGATTATATTGAAATTTTTTTGGTCTTGTCGAATATCGTAGTTGAAAGTTTTTCTTTTTAGTGAATTGCCCATGAGATATTTATCAAAAGACTTTTTATACTCTTTTATATCCTCATATGCTTTGCCTAGTGCCATTGCAAGATTCATTTTGTTATCATCTTTTAAATTTGAATTTTCAAAAATTTTTTCCATTAATTGTAGATGTTCATTGTTTTTTTCATATTTTGTAAGTAATGCAATCTCTCTGTGGGATTCAAGATGATCAGGATTTATTGATAGGGCTTTATAATAATATTCAATTGATTTTTTAAAATCCCCCATACCAGAGTATGCCACTCCTAGGTTTTTGTAGGCTGTAAATAATTTAGGCTCTTTTTCGATTGCTTTTTTTAAACAATCTATAGCTTTTTCCGGTTGATTTAAGTCTCTATATAAATTGCCCAAGTTGTTTAATGCAACAGCAAAACCAGGGTCAATATCTATAGCCTTTTCAAAACTTTTCTTTGCCATTTCAGTGTCATTCAAAACTTTATGATAAATGTTACCCAAATTGCTATAAGCAATAGACATTTTAGGATTTAGCTTGATTGCCGTCTGGTAAGCTTTAATTGCATCCTTGGTTTTTTGTAGCCTTACCAAAACCAATCCTAAAAAATTATACAAAACAGGGACATTTGGAAATTCTTTGATTAGCAATTTAGTTTTCTCAAATGCCAACTCAAATTGGTTGGAGTTATAGTAGCTTTTGAGAATTTCAAATTTTTGTTCTAATTCTTTTGTTTTGTTTTTCATATTGTTTAATTTAAATTCTTCTTACGCCTTTTACCTTAAGTTTTGCAGTTCTTTCTATCAATTTAATAGTTTTATTTATTGGCATAATTACTACTTTTTTTCTAGGTCCATAAGCGTGTATTAGTGTTTTTTTTGATATGGCGATAGCCACATGTCCTTTCCAAAAGATGAGATCGTTCTTTTTGATGTTGGAAAGTTTAACTTTCTTTTTAAAAAATTTTATTTGATCAAATGTATCTCTAGGACAAAATTTATTATTGTAATTTAGAAATACTTGTACAAGCGCGGAACAATCAATTCCAGAAAAATTTTTTCCACCCCATTTATATTTAACATTTATAAATTTTTTTATTCCAGAAAATGGATCTTTATTTAAAATATTAATTTTTTTGAGATCTTTTTTTCTAATCCAAAAATTTGGGGTTTTGTAAAAAATCCCCTTTTTTTTGGAGATTTGTACTCTTGATCCAAAAGTTAATCTTTTTTTTAATTTGGATTTAAGGTTGGGCTTTGAATATGTGTTAGCAGATAGACAGCCAACTTTATGAGTATTTTTTATTGTTTTTGGAAAATTATAATTTTTTATGAAACCCTTATAATTATCAATGCAATTTTTGATATATATCCATGAACCAGATTTATTTATTTTATTAAATTTTTCCCCATACAAAAGTTGTGTTGTCAAACCTGAATTTGTGGATTTTTTTTTGTAAACATTTATTATTGGATGATTATTTATCACTGTAATTTAAGTTTATTTCTTATGAACCATAA
>CAZKXT010000043.1:0-1648 GCA_964556965.1 uncultured Alphaproteobacteria bacterium
GTGTATCTTGGTCTAAAAACAGATCTGGAAATATCATTGATCTAATTTTTAAACCCTTATCTAAAATTCCTCGATCAGAAATCAATTGGAAAACATGAGAACCAAAACCACCGATGGATCCTTCCTCGATTGTCAGAACCACTTCATGATTTAAACATAAATCAATAATTAATTTTTCATCTAGAGGCTTTGCAAACCTCGCATCTGCTACTGTTGTTGAATATCCCTTTTGATCGAGATTGTTCGAAGCCTTTAAACATTCTTGTAATCTTGCGCCAAAATTAATTATTGCAATTGTTTTTCCTTGTTTAATAATTTTGCCTTTTCCAATTTCTAATGTTTCTTGTATGTCTGGAATCTTAACTCCCACTCCATTGCCTCTTGGGTATCTAAAAGCGGAAGGCCTATTGTTTATATTAACTGATGTATTTATCATTTTAACTAATTCCGCTTCATCGCTGGCGGCCATAACAACAAAATTGGGAAGTGTTGCAAGATAAGTTATATCAAATGAACCAGCATGTGTTGGGCCATCTGCTCCAACCAAACCTGCCCTATCAATTGCAAATCTAACTGGAAGATTTTGTATCGCAACATCGTGCACTACCTGATCATAGGCTCTCTGTAAAAACGTAGAATAAATTGCAGCGAAGGGCTTGAATCCTTCAGTTGCCAATCCAGCAGCAAATGTAACAGCATGTTGTTCGGCAATCCCAACATCAAACATTCTTTCCGGAAATTTTTTTTTAAATAGATCCATTCCTGTTCCTGATGGCATTGCGCCTGTAATACCAACGATTTTACTATCTCTTTCTGCATGTTTTATTAAGGTTTCGGCAAAAACTTTTGTATACGATGGAGTTATAGATTTTGTTTTAGACTGTTCTCCTGTAATAACATTGAATTTTGATACACCGTGGTATTTATCTCCCGATTCTTCGGCGGGCTTGTAACCTTTCCCTTTTTTTGTAACAACATGAAGCATTATGGGACCATTAAAACTTGATTTTTTTATATTGTTTAAAACAGATACTAGCGCATCCAAATCGTGACCATTGATTGGTCCCACATAATAAAAGCCAAGTTCACTAAATAAAGTTCCTCCTGTTACCATGCCTTTAATAAATTCTTCTGCTTTTCCAGCTTTTTTTGAAAAACGTTTAGAAAAAGAAGACATAATTGATTTAATTGTTTCTCTGAAACTAAAATAAACCCTACCCGATAAAAGCCTAGCTAAGTAGGTACTCATAGCACCAACTGGGGGAGCAATTGACATATCATTATCATTTAAAACCACAATTAGTTTTGATTTCATTGTTCCTGCATTATTCATTGCTTCATAAGCCATTCCCGCGCTCATTGCTCCATCGCCTATAACCGCAATTACATTATTATTTTTATTTGAAAGACTATTTGCTGTCGCTATTCCCAAAGTTGAAGAAATTGATGTAGAGCTGTGAGCTGCTCCAAAAGGATCATATTCGCTTTCCGATCTTTTTGTAAAACCTGATAAACCACCCCCTTGTCTAAGTGTTCTTATTTTTTCTCTTCGTCCAGTAATTATTTTATGTGGGTAAGCTTGATGACCAACATCCCAGACCAACTTGTCATATGGAGTATTAAAGACATAATGTAAAGCCACCGTAAG
>CAZKXT010000043.1:1748-5345 GCA_964556965.1 uncultured Alphaproteobacteria bacterium
GAAGGATATTTAATTTTATCAAGCAATTCTGTTTTAATCATAATTTACTTTTTTCTATTCAATATAAATTCAATGGATTGTATTAAATCGTTTGAATTTTTTCCATACTTTTTTAATTTATTAATTATCTTCTTTTTTAGATTTTGAGCATATGAATTAGCATAATCTTTTCCAGCAAAATTTAATAATGTGGATTTTCCCATTTTATTATCCTTTTGAGTGGGTTTGCCTACAATTTTTTTGTTTCCTGTTAGATCAATAAAATCATCTGCGATTTGATATATAATCCCTATTTCTTTTCCTATTTCATAAAATTTATTTCTATCTGAATTTGAGAGATTAGCAACAATAGCAGCTGCCTCGCAACAAAAACCAAATAGCATTCCAGTTTTCATACACTGCATATTAATAATGCTATTTTTTGAAATTTTTTTGTGTTCAAAAAATAAATCTAAAAATTGACCACCAGCCATTCCTAGATGACCCGATGAAATTGCAAGAGATTTGATAAGATTTATTTTTAAATTATTTTTAACTTTTAGTTGATGGCTGCTCAAAATTTCAAAGGCCAAAGTTAAAAGGGAATTTCCTGATAAAACTGCCGTAGATTCTCCAAACTTTTTGTGAGTTGTCATTTTTCCTCTTCTAATCTCATCATCGTCCATGCAAGGCAGATCATCATGAATTAATGAGTAAGAATGAATACATTCCACTGCCGCACCTATAATAATTAATTTTTTGTAATTAACTTTAAAAATCTTTCCTGTATTGACCACAATCGATGTTCTAAAATTTTTTCCACCAGAAAATAAACCATATTTCATAGAGGTAATTAGTTTTGAATTAATTGATTGTCTTTTCAAAAAATTTTTTAGAAATTTTTCTGAATCAACGCTGATTTTTTTTAAATTTCTTTTAAAAATACTCATAAATGTACATTATTTTTTTTTGGTCTTTTGGGGCTTCTTTTGCTTCGATAAAATTTCAAAACTTGTTTTTTTAAACATGCTTAATATATGCTGATTTAACAATGTTAAACGCTTATACTTTTCCTTGTAATTCTCTAGATTTTTGCTTTCTTCTAGATCAAGCAGTAGTTGCTTCAGCTCTTTTTGAGCCTCCTCTATTGTTTTATTGTTTATATCATCTGGAGTTTTTTTAAGATTCATAATATATCCATAATAAATTATTTATGAAAAATTTCTATTCAAATATAAACAAATCAAAAAAAATTTTAGACGATGGCAGAGTTGTGGCTATACCCACCGAAACAGTTTATGGTCTTGCCGGTAATGCATACTCTGATGTGGCCGTAAAAAGAATATTTAAACTTAAAAATAGACCATACAAAAATCCTCTTATTGTTCACTACTTTAGTGTAAAAAATCTTCACAAAGATTGTAAAACAAACAAAATATTTGATATTTTATATAATAAATTTTGCCCAGGACCAATTACCTTTGTGCTTAATAAAAAAAATAATTCAAGAATTTCAAAATATGTCACTTCTAACAAAAAAACTGTTGCTGTAAGATTTCCGAATAATAAAATTGCTAGAACATTGTTATCAAGACTTAGTTTTCCGCTGGCTGCACCGAGCGCAAATATTTCCTCAAAATTAAGCCCGACTTGTTCGAGAGATGTTAAGGAAGAATTTGGAAAGAAAATTAAATTTATATTAGATGGAGGTAATTGCAAAATTGGCTTGGAATCTACTATAATAGATTTAACTGGAAAACCTTCAATTCTAAGGCCGGGAAGCATAACTTTAGAAAGAATTAGAAAAGTTTTAAAAAAAAAAGTTAGTATTAAAAAAACTTCAAAAAAAATTAAGGCCCCAGGGCAATTAAAATTTCATTATTATCCAGGTATACCAGTCAAAATGAATAAAAAATATCCAGAAAAAAATCAAGCTCTTATTGGATTTGGAAAAAAATTCAAAACTGGAAAAAATCGTTTTAATCTAAGTAAAAATGGAAATTTAAAAGAAGCGGCAAATAACTTATATAAAACAATGAGACTAATAAAAAAAAGAAATTTTAAATCAATGGCTGTAACCAAAATACCAAGTGCGGGCATAGGATATGCAATAAACGATAGATTAAAAAAGGCGTCAAACAGATGAACCAGGAAACAATCAAAATTTCTAATTTAACTAAACGATATAAAAATGCTTTAGCTGTAAAAGAAATAAATTTTGAAATAAATAAAGGTAAAATAATGGGTCTGCTTGGACCTAATGGATGTGGAAAATCTACAACTATAGGCATGATGTTGGGACTAATAAAACCTACGTCAGGCAGTGTCACTATTAACGGACTTAATATTGAAAATAATAGAACAAATTTATTAGAAAAAATGAATTTTATTTCTCCATATGTTGAATTGCCTAAAAAATTAACTATTGAGGAAAATCTAAAAGTTTATGGAACAATGTATGGAGTAAAAAATTTAAAAGAAAAAATCTTTGAATTAATGGAAAAATTAAATTTAATGGATTTTAAAAAAAGACAAACGGGTGAACTTTCTTCAGGTCAAAAAAATAGAGTCTCTCTGGCTAAAGCGCTTATAAATGATCCTGAAATACTTCTTTTAGATGAACCTACGGCAAGTTTGGATCCTGATGTTGGTGATTATATTCGAGCATTTATCGAAGATTTTGCATCCAATAAAAAAACAACAATTTTACTCGCATCTCATAACATGAATGAAGTTGAAAGACTTTGTCATGAAGTAATGATGATGAAAAATGGAGAAATAATTGACAAAGGAAAAAGCACTGACCTTATTAAAAAACATGGAAGAAAAAATTTGGAAGAAGTGTTTTTAAAAATAGCGAGAGAATAATATGAAATTTCATAGAATGTATGCTTTATCTATTCGTCATCTTTATTTAATTAAAAGCTCTTTTCCTAGAATTATAGATCTTATTTACTGGCCAACAATACAAATAATACTTTGGGGTTTTATTTCACAATTCTTCACCATGTATAGCGATTATTATAATAATACTATCGGTATTATTTTAAGTTGCGCAATTCTTTATGATTTTTTATTTCGTTCAAGCATAAGTTTCAATATGTTATTTTTAGAAGAAATTTGGAGTAGAAATTTTACTAATTTGTTTGCTGCGCCATTAAAAGTTAGCGAAGTTATAACAGCTCTTACAATCACTGCATTACTAAGAACATTGATTGGAATAATTCCTGCAATACTTTTAATGAATCCATTCTTTGGTGTTTCTTTATTAGAATTGGGTCCTGCTCTATTTTTGCTTTTCTTAAGCCTATATCTTTTTGGAATAACTCTAGGTTTGTTGGTTACGTCAGGACTTTTAAGATTTGGTCCAGCGTTTGAAAATGTAGCATGGTCATCTCTTTTTATATTAGCTCCATTTGGATGTGTTTATTATCCATTATCAATCTTGCCTGATTGGTTGCAAATATTAGCTAAATGTTTACCGTTAGTTTATATATTTGAAGAGGCTAGATCTATTTTGGTAAATAATGTTGTAAATTATTCTAATATAATCTCAGCCCTGATGTTAAATTTATTATATTTCATATCTGCTATATCTGTATTTTACTTGGCCTTTGC
>CAZKXT010000044.1:0-5238 GCA_964556965.1 uncultured Alphaproteobacteria bacterium
GATCAGTGGCCATAAGTTCTAAAATTTTATGAGAATAATATATTGGGGCAGGCATCAAAACTTCTGTTTCGTTACATGCATATCCAAACATTATTCCTTGATCCCCAGCTCCTTGATCTTTATTTCCTTTAGAATCCACGCCCATAGCAATATCAGCAGACTGAGAATGTAAATGCACATCAACACTACAGTTCTTCCAATGAAAACCTTTTTGCTCATAACCTATATCCTTGATGCAATTACGAACTTTTTGAACTAAATCATCCTTTTTAATTTCAGGACCTCTAGTTTCACCAGCTAAAACAACTTTATTAGTTGTTGTTAAAGTTTCACATCCCACTCTTGAAAAGGGTTCTTTAGCTAAATAGGTATCAACAACCATATCAGATATACGGTCACAAACTTTATCCGGGTGACCTTCTGAAACTGATTCGCTGGTAAATAAATAAGATTTTTTATTCATAAGTTTTTTTAAATAAAAAGAAGCTCATTGTATACAATAAAATTATTAAAAAATAAATTTTATTGCCAAATTTATTAAAAAAACTTTCATTTATAAATTTCGGTGAATTTACAACAATTTTTCTTACCTCATTTAAATCTATGCTTGCAATTAAATTTCCTCTTGAATCTATAACACCTGACATTCCTTTATTTGCATTACGAAATATATATGTCCTCTCCTCAACAGCTCTATATACTGCTTTTGAAAAATGTTGGTAAGGCCCAATAGAATTTCCAAACCACGCATCTTCGGATATATTAATAATAAAATCAGGTTTTTGATTTTTAGATTTTATTTTGCCTGGGTAGATAATCTCATAGCAAATTAATGGTAAAAATTTAATATTTTCAAACCCTTCATCCAAGTTAATAAGTTCTCTACTCTTTCCTTTTGTAAAAGATTCATATCCGGCAGTAATTTTTTTTATTCCAAGTTTGTGAAAATATTTTTCAAATGGTAAAAATTCTCCAAAAGGAACGAGTCTGTTTTTGTTATAGCTAGCTATTAAATTTGCGTCACGATCAACCACAATTAGTGAGTTGTATATTTTTTTTTTGCCCTCACTATAATCAATATTATTAGCACCCAAAACTACAACATGATTTTCTGAAAACTGGCTAAACAAGTGTTTAAATTTATCAATATCATTAACGGTATTATGACTCAAAATTCCTTCTGGCCAAATATAAATTGCTTTCTGAGAATCAATTGGTTTACTAATTTCAATTAATTTTTTTATTTTTTCTTCTTCATTTAAAAAATTAGAATATCTTCCTAAATTAAAACCGGGAGACACAATAACTATTTTTGTTTTATAAAATACAATCTCTTCTGATGTATTTAAAATTTTCGAACCATAAAAATAGTTGCCTAAAAATAAAAATGCAAAAAACAAAGAAAACACCACCTCTTTTATTTTTATTTTATTGCTAAAAAATAAAAACGGTAATGAGTACAAAGTAACAGAAAGCAATCCTAAAGAGTAAGTTCCGATTATTGAAAGAATCTGAATTGATTCATTTGACCAAGAGAAAGTGTAACCAATTAAATTCCAGGGAAACCCAGTCAATATGGTGCTTCTTAAATATTCCATCAAAGAAAAAAATATGGAAAAAATTAAAACAAAACTTATTGTTCGTTTTATAAAAGGAAATAAAGCTATAAGTAAGAATCCATAAAATAAAGAAAGTAATAATGGAATTATTATTAAGGCAAAAGGAATTAAATACTTAAAACTTTCATCAAAAGTTAAAGATATAGTTATCCAATATATTCCGCTTAAGAAAAATCCGTAACCAAATAAACAGCCTAAGATAAAAAAATTATTAACATTAAGATGATTTTTTTTTGATAAAAAAAGTATCTGTAAAAAAGATGGAAAAATTATAAAATTTAAAAAAAATAAATTATATGGCTGAAAAGTTAAAGACGTACTACTTCCAAGTAAAAAAACAAAAAAATAATAATAAATTTTTTTCAATTTAAATTTAGGTTAATTTTAATATTTTATTTTCAAGATATTGCATTTTTTTATAATCCTTATTTTTTATGTGATCATGACCTAACAAATGTAAAAAACCATGTATCCAAACTTTATTAAATTCATTCAAAAAAATCTTATCAATTGATCTTTTAAAAACAAACTCGAAAGAAATTATTACATCTCCCAAATAAATATCTCTCTTATTCGTTTTTAAAAAATCCTTTTTTTTATAAAATGGAAAAGATAATACATCGGTAGCTTTATTTTTTTTTCTAAACTTCTTGTTTAAACTTTTTATTTTTGAATTGTTCGCCAATAATATCGTAAAAGTGTAATATTTTTTTGGAGAAAATTTTAAAATTTTATTTATTTTATTTAATATTTTATTTATAGACTTTGATGGTTTTTTTATTTTTTTTAACCAAAGCTTACTTGAGACTTCTATGTGGGCCTTTATCATTTATTCATTTTCTTGATATGCTTCGACAATTTTAGAAACTAAAGGATTTCTAACCACGTCTCTTTGATCAAATTCTAGTATAGCAATCTCTTTTAATTTTTTTAAAATTTCTGTCGAGTTTGTTAGTCCGGAAGAATTTTTATTAAGCAAATCAATTTGACTCGGATCTCCATTCACAACTAATTTTGAATTTTCTCCTATTCGAGTTAAAAACATTTTTATTTGGGTTTTGGTTGCGTTTTGCGCTTCATCTAAAATTGCAAAACAATTTTTTAATGTTCTGCCCCTCATAAATGCCAAAGGAGCAATTTCGATTTCCCCTATTTCAATTTTTTTTTGTATTTTTTCATAACCAAGCAAATCATATAAAGAATCGTAAAGAGGTTGGAGATATGGATCGACTTTTTCTTTCATATCTCCTGGTAAAAAACCCAATCTCTCACCAGCCTCAACAGCTGGTCTAGATAAAATAATTTTATCAATTTTTTTATCCAAAAGCATCGTAATTGCAACAGCCACTGCTAAATAAGTTTTTCCAGTTCCAGCTGGTCCTAAAGCCATTATTATTTCTTTGCTCTTTAGGGCCTCAATGTATTTTTTTTGTACTGCCGATCTTGGTATAATAGACCTCCTAGGAGTTTTTATTACCTCTCCAACCGAATATAAGTTTTTATTACTAAGATTGTTCATTTCGCTGTTTAGCGACGATATTACGTCTTTTTCTTCGATAATTCCATTAGCCAAATATCTTGTAACTAGAAAATTTATAGCCTGTTCGACTTTCTTATTTTTGGTCGGGTTGCCTTTTATTATTATTGAATTTCCTCTAAAATAAATCTTTGAACCAACTTTTTCTTCTATAAGCTTAAAATTTTTATCTAATTCACCTGAAATGTTCGCGAGCACTTCGTTATTTTTGATATTTACACTAATAGTACCATCTGGTGAGTAATTTGAAGATAATAAATTAGTATTTTTCACAAAGCAGATATAGCTGTAGGGTTTTTAATATATTTTCCAAATAGGCTCAGCTGATTCACTGAATGAATTTGAACATTAATTAAATTTCCTGGCACATAATCTCCAGAATCGATTACAACTGGAGACATAAATCTATTTCTACCAAAATATTTTTCTTGATTTGGCAGTTTATTTTCAACCAAAACTTCGCATAAACTACCTTTTTTATTCATATTTTTTTCAACCTGAATGTCACTCAATAGATTTTGAAGAATTAATAAATTCTCTTTATTTTTTTCATTATTAGAATTTTTTTTCTTCGCCGCTGGAGTTCCTGGCCTTGGACTATAAATAAATGAGTATGAATTAGTAAATTTAATTTTCTTAATTAATTCAATAGTTTTTTCAAAATCAGTTTGTAGCTCCCCGGGATAACCGACGATAAAATCACTTGATAACTCAATATCTTTTCTGGCTTTTAATAGTTTTTCTACTACAGAATAATAATGTTCAATCGTATGCTTTCTGTTCATTAATTTTAAAATTTTATTTGAACCAGACTGAACTGGTAAGTGTAAAAACGGCATTAATTTTTTGAAATTTTTATAGCATGCTATCAAATCATCAGTCATATCTAAAGGGTGAGAAGTGGTAAATCTAATCCTTTGAAGTTCTTCAATCTGATTTAATTCTTCAATTATTGAAGATAATTTATAAGTTTTTTTTCCTTTCTCATATTTATAAGCATTTACATTTTGTCCAAGTAAAGTAATTTCTTTAGCTCCAAGATCAACCAGTTGTCTGGCTTCATCAATAACTTGTTTAAAAGGTCTAGAATATTCTGGGCCTCTAGTATATGGCACCACACAAAAGTGGCAAAATTTATCGCAACCCTCTTGGATTGTTAAAAATGATGAAACTTTTTCATTTTTCTTTTGTATCTTTTGCAGATAATCAAATTTTTTGATTACGTCAAATTCCGTTAAATCAAATCTTTCTTGCTTTCTAAAAAATTTTAAAACTAAGTCGGGAATATTATGATAAGACTGAGGTCCTATTACCATATCAATATAAGGTTCTCTTTTGAGCATTTCGTTAGATTCTGCTTGTGCTACACATCCTCCAACTATAACTAATGGCTTATATTTTTTTTTGAAAGTTTTTTTTACTCTTCCTATTTCAGAATAAACTTTTTCTGTAGCTTTTTCTCTTATATGACAAGTATTTAAAAAGTAACAACTTGCCTTATCTACTTCGGGTGTCTTTTCAAAATTTATACTTTCAAAAAGTTCGGTAATTCTATCCGAATCGTAAACATTCATCTGACATCCAAAAGTTTTAATAAAAACTTTTTTCATATTTTTATTGATTTCTTATTGCTTTCCAAGAATCGTAGATTAACAAAACTAAGCAAAAAATAATTATGAACCAAAAAGGAAGTCCTCTCCAAAATCCTGCAAGACCAGTGCTTATACTCCACGCCAAACCTATTACAAATATCCCAACAAGGGCTATGCCTAAAACAATTGTAATCTTTTCACTTAATTTCATTATTTTTATTTAATCACTTATTTATTTTACTTGTCAACCAACTTGCGTTTCTAAATAATCTTTCATCATCAAAAGCAGAAGATACCAACTGAACTCCCACTGGTAGACCATTCTTTCCTTGAAGTAATGGCAAATTAATACAAGGCATTCCGCAATAAGTCCAAATTGTACAAAATATAGGATCGCCAGTAAACTCTAAACCAGCTGGTGCTTCGCCCGTCGCAGAAGGAGTTAAGATTGCATCATAATCATGAAAAAATTGTTTAAAGTAAGTATTTG
>CAZKXT010000045.1:0-5193 GCA_964556965.1 uncultured Alphaproteobacteria bacterium
TATTATGAAGAAGTAGTTAAAGATTGTGATAAAAAATTGGCAACAAATTGGATTACTGTAGAATTGTTTGCCGCATTAAATAAAAAAAATATTTCCATTTTAAATTCTCCAGTTAGTGCAAAAAATTTATCTGCATTAATTAAAATGATTAGTTCAGGAAAAATTTCAGGAAAAATAGCAAAAGACGTTTTTGAAAAAATGCAAATTGGAGACAAAGATCCTAAAAAAATTGTTGAGGAAGAAGGCTTAACACAACAAAGCGACCCCAAACAACTAGAAAAGATAATTTTAGAAGTACTGTCTAAAAATCAAGATAAAGTAACCCAATACAAATCTGGAAAAGAAAAACTTTTTGGTTACTTTGTTGGCGAAGTTATGAAAATTTCTAAGGGCAAAGCCAACCCCAATCTTGTTAACCAAATTCTGAAAAATAAATTAAAATAAAATGTTAAAAGATTTAAAACTAACAGAAGATTTGTTAGATTATATTTATAGTCACTCACAACCTCTAAACCCTATTCAAAAAGAAATTTTAGAGCATAATAAAACTTTAGGAAATCTTCAAAGAATGCAAATCTCAGAGATCCAAGGTCATTTTTTACAACTAATTATTAAGATCACCAACTCAAAAAAATGTTTAGAAATAGGAACTTTTACGGGTTTTAGTAGTTTAACAATGGCCTTGGCTCTACCCAAAGAAGGAAAGATTATAACTTTGGATCATGATGATGAAATAGTTAAAGTAGCAAAATCTTTTTTTAAAAAATCTAAATTAGAAAAAACCATAACACCTATTGTAGGACCCGCACTAGAGAGTTTAAAACAAATCTTAAAAAATAAAGAAATTTTTGATTTAGTATTTATTGATGCTGATAAAGCAAATTATATAAATTATTTCGACATTTCATTAGATTTACTTAAAAAAGGAGGAATTATACTTGCGGACAACGTTTTCTGGCACGGCGATGTTTACAATAAAAATAAAAATGATAAACAAACAAATGTTATAAGAGAGTTTAATTTACATGTTAAAAATGATAAAAGGGTTGAAAAATTTATTTTACCATTAGGTGATGGCTTAACAATATGCAAGAAGGTATAAATGTATTATATTCAGGGTTTTTATAAGATTAAAAAATTATCAGATTATAAGAAAAAACAACAGAACATAAAAAAATTTTTTATATCAAAATCTGTCAGAGGTACCTTGATACTATCTCCAGAAGGATTAAACGGCACAATTGCTGGACAAAAAAGAAACCTTAGTAAATGTATAAATTTAATTAAGAAAAAATTTTCTATAAGCTCATTTGACAATCAAAATCTTTCACAATGCAAATTTCAACCATTTTACCGTGCAAAAGTAAAAATAAAGAAAGAAGTTGTTCCCATCGGATTAAAATTAAATGA
This sequence comes from uncultured Alphaproteobacteria bacterium, assembly GCA_964556965.1. Lineage (GTDB taxonomy): Bacteria > Pseudomonadota > Alphaproteobacteria > Pelagibacterales > Pelagibacteraceae > CAZKXT01. Next base: position 1,411 of record CAZKXT010000045.1, read on the forward strand.
TAAACAAAAGAAAAAAATCAAATATATTAATCCACCAGAATGGAACAAATTGATAAAAAGAAAAAACATTATGTTAATTGATGTTCGAAAACCATTTGAATATAACGTTGGAACTTTTAAAGGAGCAATAAATCCAAATATAGATAATTTTAGAAACTTTCCAAAATATTTCAACAAATTAAAAAAAAATAAAGATATAGCAATGTTTTGTACCGGAGGTATTCGATGTGAAAAAGCTTCAAATTATTTAAAAAGAAAAGGTTTTGAAAACATTTATCAGCTAAATGGAGGAATTTTGAACTATTTGAATAAAATAGATAAAAATAAAAGTTTATGGAAAGGCGAATGTTTTGTTTTTGATAACAGGGTTTCTTTAAAACACAAATTAAAACTAGGTACATACTCGATGTGTAGAGGATGTAGGATGCCGATCTCTTCATTTCATAAAAATTCTAAAAAGTATAATGAAGGCATAACTTGTCCTTATTGTTTTGATAAACTTACAAAATCTCAAAAAGATAGGTTTGCAATGCGTCAAAAACAAATAATTGCAGCTAGAAAATTAAAAAAAAATCATATCTTTCAAAAAGAAAGTCATTAACCTTTTCTTATTGTCGTGAATTCAGAATTAAATTTAATTAAAGATCCTATACCAAGTTTAATAAAAAAAATTGCTTTACCAGCAAGTATTGGCACCCTTTTTCAAACTTTATTTAATATTGTAGATACGTTTTTTGCGGGAAAGATTTCTCCCGAAGCATTGTCCGCACTTGCAAAATCTTTTCCAATTTATTTTATTATAATTGCCGCTTGTGTCGGGGTTACTGTTGGAGGAACCTCTCTAATAGCTAATAGCATAGGAGAAAAAAATAAAAAAAAGATATTAGGGTATTTTACTCATGTTATTATCTATGCAACTATAGTATCTATATTTATTACCGCAATTGGACTGATGTTTGCTCCATCGCTTTTTAAACTGATGGGTTCAGAAGCCGAGACAATTAAATTAAGTTTAGCATACACAAATATTATTTTTGCCGGCTCAATTATATTTATAATCTTAGTAGCATTAAATTCCTTGCTCCACGCAGATGGTGATACAAAAACTTATAGAAATGTGCTCATTTTGAGTTTTTTTCTGAATATATTGTTAAATCCTTTATTTATTTTTGGCTTTGGTCCTATACCAGCTTTGGGAATTGCAGGAATAGGTGTTGCTACTGTTTTGGCTCAATTTGTGGGCTTACTTATTATTTTAGGAAAAACTATCAAATCAGACAGAATTAGAGACATTTCTAAAAAAGATTTTTATTTCAAGGCTAGCTTGCTAAGAAATTTATTTTTTCAATCAGCGCCTATTTCTGCGGCTTTGTTATTAATCTCAGTTGGTAATTTTATTATTTTAGCATACATCGGAGTTTTTGGTGAGTATGCTACAGCAGGCTATGGTTCAGCCGCTCGTTTTGAGCAAATACTTTTGCTCCCAGTTTTAGGATTGAATACAGCAATTATATCAATCATAGGTCAAAATTTTGGCGCAAAGAATTTTTTAAGAGTAAAAGAATCTTATTTTAAAGCTGTAACATACGGTTTTGTTCTTATGATAATATCTGGATTAATAATTTTTATTTCCGCTGATGAGATTGTTTCTATATTTTCTGACAATATAGAGGTAATTAATTATGGATCTTCTTATTTAAAAATATCGGCATTAATTTTTCCGGCTTATCCCATTTTTTTTATAAGTAACGGTTTTTTTATGGCAATTAAAAAATCTTCCTATTCAATGCATCTAAACATCATAAGAAATGCTTTTTTACCTATACCAACAATATTTGTCGCTCAAATATTTGGAGGAAGTTTCCAAACTTTTTTCTGGAGCTATTGCTTTTTTAATTGGCTTTATGTTGTGTGTCTTTTTATCTTTGTGAGCTCTTATATAAAAAGAAATTTGATTTAAACTTAAGATAAATCAATAGCATATTTTTTTAGTTTATCTATAGGTATTAATTCTAGAGTTTTTTTATTTGTTTTTTTTATATATATAGGGCAAGCCGTTCCATCGATTATGGATTGAGCGTATGTAGCGGCGCATATGCACCATGAATCTCCCTCTTTCAATCCAGGAAAACCTAATTCTGGATGTGGAGTTATTAGATCGTTTCCGATTTTTTTTGCCCAGATTAAAAATTTTTCAGTAACTTTTGCACACACAGTGTGGCGCCCCAAGTCTTCTTCGTTGGTATTACAACATCCATCTCTGAACCATCCAGTTACTGGATTTTGTGAACAATCTTCCAGCTTTTCATCTAGTACATTTTTTTGATAATTTTTATCTTCCATAATTTTTTAATTATCTTTTGCAGCATCTTTTAACCAATCCCATAAATAACTAGCAAAGGATCTTCTGACATATAAATCAACAACATTTTCACTTCTTTGATGCATGGTAACGTCCACGTGATTTAGTATGGTTTGAACAACTTTGTTGTTTCCAAAATTATCTGAGTCAAAATCAAAAGGACATCCTTTTGAAATAACTTCAAAAATATTTGAACCTGATAACGAAAAAATTGTAAATTGATCAGTAACATTTGTTACTGCTCCTAGGTTAGTTTTAGAAATTCCATCAAACAAAACTTGCTCAAGCTCATAAACTCTACCTTCTTTGGAGATTTCTTGATTAGATACAATCAACCATTCATTTGGCCCCAACCATAACGATGTAATGTTTTCATTGCTTGATGTAGAACAAGACTCTTTTGGTAATATTATTCCAAGAATTTTTCCTATTTTACTTGGAAATTCTTTAGTTTCCAAATTTCCACGCAAGTTGATTTTTGCTACAGGAGTTTTTTCTTTCATAGAAAAATTGTTTGCAGAGTGCATTTTGAAGACTGGACTATGGAAATTAAGCATTTAATTTCCTTCCTTCCTTATCTAAAAAAACCGGATCTGATACAGTGACTTCAATTGTTTTATTAGGCATTGGTACATAAAGTTTTTTTCCTTTAAGTTTTTTTCCATTTTTTACGACCGCTAATGCTATAGATTTGTCTAAATTTGGACTATAGTAACTTGATGTGACATGACCAACCATATTCATGGGAGGTTTGTTTTTTACTTCCGCTACGATTTGAGCACCTTCTTCAAGAATCTCATTCGGATTCTTTGTTAGAAGACCTACATAATGTTTTCTGTCTTCCCGAATTGTATCGGATCTATACAATGATCTTTTTCCAATAAAATCATATTTTTTTTTGCTAACTATCCAATCCATTTGAAGATCAACAGGAGTAATAGTTCCATCAGTTTCTTGACCAACAATTATAAAACCTTTTTCTGCTCTTAATAAATGCATAGATTCAGTTCCATATGGAGTTATGCCAAATTCTTTTCCCACTTCCATGCATTTTTCCCAAACAGATCGAGCATAATTGGCTTGAATATTGATTTCATAGCTTAATTCACCCGTAAAACTTATTCTCATCACTCGACACTTTATTTTGTCTATTAAACCTTCTTTGAAACTCATATGAGGGAAATTTGTATCCGAATAGTCAATATTATTAGTTGTTTTTTCCAATATTTTTTTACTATGTGGTCCACAAATACTTATTGTGCCAAAATGATCGGTTACAGAAGTCAAATATACTTTTAACTCAGGCCATTCTGTTTGTAAGAAATCTTCAAGCTTACCCATTACAGTAGCCGCACCACCTGTTGTTGTTGTCATTATATAATGATTTTCACCTAAACGTGTTGTAACACCATCATCATAAA
>CAZKXT010000046.1:0-5134 GCA_964556965.1 uncultured Alphaproteobacteria bacterium
AGTTTGAGTAAAATTTTCGTACGATCTGATACAACTAATAAATTAATATCATTAGCAAATCTTGTGGAATTTGAAGAAGTTGGATCTGCAAAAATTTTATCAAGATATAATAGACAACGAGCTGTGACCCTTTCTGCTAGATTAGTTGGGGATTATACTCTTGCCGAGGCTTTAGAATATCTAGAAACAACAATAAATAAAAAGGTTCCTCAAGCAAGAATTGAATGGAAAGGTAAATCGGAAGAATTAAAAGAAACTAGCAATGAATTATTTATAATATTTGCATTAGCATTGTTAACTGCTTACTTGGTAATGTGTGCAAACTTTAATAGTTTCATCCACCCTGCCGTTATAATGTTAACAGTGCCATTAAGTGTACTGGGTGGTTTAATTTTTTTATTACTCTTCAATAGTTCAATTAACATTTTTTCTCAAATAGCTTTGGTTATTTTAATAGGAATTTCTACCAAAAATTCAATTTTAATAGTTGATTGGGCTAATCAATTGAGAAGAGCAGGTAAAAATATTAAAGATGCTGTTTTGGAAGCTTGCAATAGAAGATTCAGAGCTATCATAATGACAAGTTTGAGTACGATGATAGCTATGATGCCTTTAATAATTGGAAATATTGGACCTGGAGCTGGAGAAGGATCTAGAATGGCAGTAGGAGCAACGATCTTCGGAGGCATGCTAATTAGCACGGTATTTACTTTATTTGTGACGCCCACGATGTATGTCTTGCTAACCAAAAATACCAAAAGAATGGATGCTGTTGATATACAATTACAGAAAGAACTTAAAAAATAATATATCTATTCTTATCCAGTTTTTTCTTACATCCATGAAGCTGTTTTCTGTAAATGTCTGACTGATCTTTGACTCTTTTTGCAAGAATTACAACTTTGGTATTGCTTTTATAATTTTTATAATTTCCCCAACCTTCATGATAAGCAATATATTGTTTATAAGAATCATTCATTGAGATTTTTAATAGTTTTGAACTTTTATGCATATACCATCCAATAAAATCCACTGAGTCTTTAAATCTGGTTCTTGTTGCTAATTTATTTCCTGTCTCTTTTTTGTATTGTTCCCAAGTGCCTTTTACAGCTTGAGAATAACCGAAAGAACTTGATGGCCTAGTAAATGGTATTATTTTAAATATTTTTTGTCTTTTGGGTTTAGCTAACCAATTGAAATCACTCTCACGCTTTATAAAGGCCAATTGAATATGTATAGGCGCCCCCCATTTTGCCTCAGAATTTTTTATGTGTTTATACCACAAATATCTTTCTTCAAAGATTAAACAACTATTTTGAGTGTTCTTAGGAATTGAAGAACAAGATGAAAGAATAAAAATTAATATAAAAATAAATAATTTATTAATCCGAATCACTATCTTTAATTTATATAAAATAAAAAAAAGAATAAACTAAATAAAATCTTTTTTTGCACGATCTAAAGTGATCTTCATTTGATTTCTAATTTCAGAATCTTGCATTGGAATAGATGCACTTTCAAAATCAGATTTAATTTTTTTAAAAACATCCTCATCTCCAGGTTCTATGAAATCGGCTTTTATAACTTCTTTTATATAATTTTCTTTTTCTTCTTCATTTTTTCCCATTTTAATAGCCACCCATTCTGCAAGATACCTGTTTCTTTTGGCGCTGACTTTAAATTGTAATTCTGCATCCATTACAAATTTTTTTTCAAAACTTTTTTGTCTTTCATCAAATGAGTTCATATTTTTTTAAATCAATTATAAACTATAAAGAAAATAAAACATAGCACTACTCCAAATATTTATATATTATTAAAGTCATTAGATAATTTAAATGAAAAATCTTATATTAATTAGACATGGAGAAAGTGTTTGGAACTTAGAAAATAGGTTTACTGGATGGTTTGATGTAGGCTTAACTCAAAAAGGAAAAGAAGAAGCAGAGACAGCTGGAAAATTAATAAAAAATTTAAATATTGAAATAAATAAATATTTCACATCTTATCAAAAAAGAGCTTATGAAACTCTTTTTTTAATAATAAAAAAACTAGAAGATAAAAAAGAAATTATAAAAGCTTGGGAATTAAATGAACGCCACTACGGAAACCTTACAGGCTTAAATAAAAAAGAAATGGAAGATAAATTCGGAAGTGATCAAGTTTTTAAATGGAGAAGATCTTGGGATGTGCCTCCTCCAGCTATTGAGGCCAATAACCCTTACTACAACAAAATATTTGATAGTTATAAAAATATACCAAAAAATAAAATGCCAAAATCAGAATCTTTGAAAGATACTTTTAATAGATCAGTACCTTATTTTGAAGAAAAAATTTATCCATTAATTGAAAAAAATAATATTATTATTTCAGCTCATGGTAACTCATTAAGAGCATTATATAAAAAAATTTTTAACATATCTGAAAAAGATATTTGTGAACTCAACATTCCGACTGGCAACCCACTTTTAATTGAATTTAAAAATTCAAAAGAAATTAAAAATTTTAAATATTTAGATAAAAATAGAGAGAAAAAAATAATATAAAAATTTAATATTTTTTAATTAAATCATTATAAATTTTGATTGAAGTTAAGTGTAAAAAATTCTGCTTACTTTCTACTCCTCCTACTTTTTTATCTTGAATAAGTTTTTGCCAAATTAAATTAACTGGAAAAGGTTTTGCAAAAAAACTAGTAAATACTTTTTTTTGAAAAATTTGACATCCGGTATATATAAAATTATTTGGACTTTCAAAATTTATTATGCCTTGTCCATCTAAATTAAAATCTCCCTCGAGCGATGTATCAAAACTTTTTGACTTATTAACCACCAACAATGCATTTTCTAGTTTTTTTTCAAAAAATTTTTTTTCAAGCTCTTCCAATTCTTCCAAATAAGATTGGGACCAAATTGTATCAGGATTAATAACAAAAAAATAATCCTCTTCTATTAGTTTGGAAGCATTAACTATGCCACCTCCAGTACCCAAAATTTCCTTTTCTTCCACAATAGAAATTATTTTAATTTCTAAATTTAATTTATTCAAAAATGAAACTATTTGTTCGGATAAATAAAAAGTGTTAATTACAATCTCTTGGATTCCATAATTTTTTAATAAATTTATTGTATTTTCTAATACAGTAATATCTCCAATTTTTAAAAGAGGTTTTGGTGTTTTTAAAGTTAAAGGATTTAATCTCTTTCCAAAACCTGCGGCCAAAATAATAGCTTTTTTAATTTTCATATCGATTTTTGTTTTCTTATTTTTTTGGAAATACAATCATCTAATATTAACTTTATTTCTTCAAAAAGTTCATGGTTATATCGATTTTCTATCAATTTCCAACAATAAGGTAGTAATTTCAAGTATTGCTTTTTTTTATCTCTTAAAAAAAGTCTAGAAAAAATTCCTATAATTTTTAGATTTCTTTGAATTGAAAGAATATGAAAGTCTTCTAAAAAATTAATTTTGTTTGATTTTTTAATTAACGAACTTTTTTTGATATAATAATCATAAATTTGATTTTTAACTTTACTTGAAGTCACTATTCTTACATCATCAATAAGAGAAACTAGATCATATGACGGATTCCCAATAATAGCATCTTGGGAATCAAGAATACCAATTTTATTATTTATGTGCATTAAATTAGAAACATGAAAATCCCTATGTACAAATATATTATTTTTAAAATTCAACTTTTTATAAATTGAATTAAGTTTTGGTTTTAAAATTTTTTTCACATAAGTCGCTCTTTTTTTTCCTATAACTCTTCTAAGATACCAATTAAAAAAAAGATCTGATTCGGAGTGTAAAATTTTAAGAGAGTACTTTTGAAATTTGTAATTTCTATTAATAGGATTTTTAATTTTAATAATAGGCTTAATTTTTTGAATCTTAAACAGTAAGTCAATTATTTTTTTATAAAAAAAAATTCTAGATTTTTTTTTCTTAATAACTTTGTAAAAATTTTGATCTCCAAAATCAGAGATTTCCATAAGTCCCGCTCTAATATTAAGATTGTAAAGCTTTGGGGCTAATATTTTATTTTTTATTAACAAATCGTTTATTGCTGCATACAATATCAGATTCTTAAATTTTTCTTTTTTGGATACCACAATAACTTTGCTTTTTTTATCATCATAAACTTTTCTAAAAAATTTTCTTGAAGAAGCGTCTCCAGCTAAAGTTTTTATTTTATATTTTTTTAAAATCATAATTTTTCCAATTACCAAAACCCTTTATTTTTACTTCTCTTTTTTTAAAATCCTCTAAATATTTAAACTTAATCTCAATCCGATTTTTAGGTTTATTTTTTAATAACTCTGGCCATTCTATAATAGTAATATTATCATTTTCATCAGAAAATACTCCAAGCTCACCAATTTCGTTACTTTTGTTAATTCTGTAAAAATCATAATGCATAATTTGAATAGATTTAATTGAATATTTAAAAACTATATTAAATGTAGGACTCAAAACTTGACTCGGCGTAACACCCTTGGATTTTTCAAAATTGTGTATTAATGATCTTACAAACGTTGTTTTTCCAACTCCAATTTTTCCATACAACAAAATATTATCTCCCTTACTTAAAATTTTTGAAAATTTTTTAGATAAAAGTTGTGTATCTTTTAATGATTTTAATTTCATTGTGCTACTAGCTAGTAGCGATATGTATCCGATTTAAATGGGCCTTTCACATCAACACTAATATAATCGGCCTGATCTTTTGATAACTTCGTCAACTTAGCTCCTACTTTTTCCAAATGAAGCGTTGCCACCTTTTCATCTAAATGCTTGGGCAAAACATAAACTTTATTTTCATATTTTCCAGAATTATTCCAAAGTTCAATTTGTGCAATAGTTTGATTTGTAAAAGATGCACTCATAACAAAACTTGGATGACCAGTTGCGCACCCCAGGTTTACCAATCTGCCCTCAGCTAAAAGTAATATTCTTTTTTTATCAGAAAATTCTATCTCGTGAACTTGAGGTTTAATTTCAGTCCATTTATAATTTTTTAAAGCTTCAACTTGAATTTCATTATCAAAGTGTCCAATATTACAAAGTATTGAACGATCTTTCATTTTTCTCATATGATCTGCTGTAACAATATCTTTGTTACCTG
>CAZKXT010000047.1:0-5079 GCA_964556965.1 uncultured Alphaproteobacteria bacterium
TACTCTATAACCAAACTTGGTTCCATAACAATTGGATATGGTATTTCTGAAAATTTAGGTATTCGTAAAAATTTTGCTTTTTTTATTTTTGGATCAATTTGAATATAATCTGGTGTCTCTCTTTCTTTGTTGGCTAAAGAAACTTCCACAGAGTTTAAGTTTTTAGATTTTTCCCTAATCTCTACAGAATCTTCTTCTTTAAGTTGATAGCTTGGAATGTTAACTTTTTTTCCGTTCACAACCACATGACCATGATTAATAAGCTGTCTTGATGAAAAAACGGTATTTGCAAATTTTGCTCTATAAACAACAGTGTCCAATCTTCTTTCAAGTAAACCAACCAGGTTTTCTGTTGAGTTGCCTTTTTTGTTTATAGCTTTTTTGTAAATATTTCTAAACTGTCTTTCGTTTATATTTCCATAATAAAATTTCAATTTTTGTTTAGCGTGAAGCTGATTCCCATAATCTGAAGGTTTTGGACTTCTTTTTTTTCCGTGTTGACCGGGAGCATAATTTCTTGAGTTGAATGGACTCTTGGGTCTACCCCACAAATTCACACCAAGTCTTCTGTCAACTTTATGTTTAGCCGATAATCTTCTTGTCATATTTTATATATCGTGATTTATAAACAATGAAAAACTTTTGTCAATTCAGCTTTTCTTATTAAATTGATTTAAAGTAGAGAAAACTCCAAGTAAAATACGTATTTCTTGTTCAGACAAATTCATTCTATGAAATATGTTATAAATATTTCTTAGCATGCTTTTTCTTTTATGATCAGGCTGCAAAAAACCTTTTTTATCTAATCCAGCAACAATAAAATGAAGAAACTTGTTTACTTCGCTTTTTTTAGCTACTGGACTTTTATAATTAGGGTTGTAAGTAATTTTTTTATCTAAAAAATATTGAAAAATTTGAAAACAAAATATTGTAGCGCTATGAGACAGATTCAAAGAGCTAAATTTTTTATTTGTAGGAATTTTTACTAAATAATCGGCGCAATTAATTTCATCATTTGATAAACCAGAAGATTCTGGGCCAAATACTATTCCTATTTTTTGTTTTTTTTTCAACTTAAATTTTAAATCCAAAATTGAAATAATTTTTTTATTAACTTTTCTTATTCTTGAACTGCTGGCAAAAACCAAATCAAGATCACTGATTGATTTTTCTAACGAATTATAAATTTTAGATGCTTTGAGAACATCTTTGGCTCCAACAGAAGTTGCTAATGCTTTTTGATTTGGCCAATTACATCTTGGGTTTACAATTCTCAGTTTTGTAATATTAAAATTTTTTATAGCTCTAGCAACAGAACCAATATTTTCACCCATTTGGGGTCTAACCAAAATGAAGTGTATATTTTTTATACTCATTAATTATTTGCGGGAGCTTTTTCTTTGTAAAGCTTGTAATCAAGACTATCTATGAGAGCTTTAAATGAAGCTTCAATAATGTTTGGTGAAACTCCTATAGTAAACCAACTTTTTCCTTCTCTGTCCGTGCTTTCGATAGAAACGCGAGTGGTTGCATTAGTTCCTGTATTTAAAATTCTAACTTTGTAATCAACCAATTTCAAGTCTTTCAAATATTTTGAATATTTTCCTACATTTTCAACATTTGACCTAATTGCATTATCTAAAGCATTGACGGGACCATTGCCCTCTCCTTCACAAACAATTTCCTTGCCATCAACCAGGATGTGGGCTTTTGCAAAAGAAACTATTTTGTCCTCAGATTCTTTTTTAACCGAGACATTGTATTTAGAAATAGTTAAATATTTTGGTATTTCTCCCAAAAGTCTTCTTGCCAATAACTCAAAAGAAGCGTCTGCTCCATCGTATGAGTAACCAACAAATTCTCTATCTTTAACTTCATTCAGCAAAGTTTGAATTTTTGGATCGTTTTTATCAACTTTAATTCCATATTTATTCAGTCTGGACATTATGTTTGATTTGCCCGCTTGATCAGAAACAATAATATTTCTTATGTTGCCAACTAAACTTGGATCTACATGTTCATATGTTTTTGGATCTTTTGATACAGCAGATACATGCAGTCCTCCTTTATGAGCAAAAGCAGATGGGCCCACATAAGCAGCTCTTCGATTTGATTTTTTGTTTAGTATTTCATCCAAAAGCCTTGAGCATTCAGTCAAAGTTTTGATTTTATCTTTATTTATTTTAACTTCAAAATTATCAGAAAAAGTTTTCTTCAAAACAAACGAGGGAAGTAATGATATTAAATTTGCATTTCCACATCTTTCCCCGAGTCCATTGATGGTTCCTTGAACTTGGCGCACACCAGCTAAAACAGCCATCAAAGAGTTCGCTACAGCATTTTCTGTATCGTTATGCGCATGTATACCAAGATTTTTACCAGGAATTTTTTTGCTTACTTCAGCAACAATATACCCCACTTAGTTAGGGAGAGTTCCCCCATTTGTTTCGCAAAGAACAATCAATCTGGCCCCTTCATCATAAGCTGTCTGAATGCAGCTTAATGCATACTGCTGGTTTTTTTTATAACCGTCAAAAAAATGTTCTGCATCGAACATAAATTCTCTTTTATTTTTGACAAATAATTTTGCCGATTCTTTAATATTGTCTATATTTTCTTCTTTGCTTATCCCTAAAGCAACATCTACATGAAAATCCCAAGATTTTCCCACCAAACAAATTGCGGGTGCTTTTGTATTCAATAAAGCAGAAAGACCCGGATCATTTTCAGCACTTCTGCCTGCTTTTTTTGTCATACCAAAAGCAGTAAGAATTGTATTTCCTAGTTTTGGAGGATTGTTAAAAAAAGTTGTATCCAAAGTATTGGCTCCAGGCCAACCACCTTCTAAATAATCAACTCCGAGTTTTGATAAAGCTATCGCAATTTTATTTTTGTCCTCTATAGAAAAGTTAACTCCTTCTGTTTGAGCTCCATCCCTAAGAGTAGTATCAAAGATATATATTTTTTCTTTGCTCATTTATATTTCCATAGTGTTTCTTGTTGTTTGTCTTCAATAATCACGCCATTATCTTCTAATTCTTTTCTTATAACATCTGCTAATTTATAATCTCCCTTTTTCCTAGCAGCATTTCTATCTTTAATCTTTTTATTAATAAAGGTCTCATCGATTTTAACTTTGGATTTTTTAAAATTTTCCCACGATTGCTTGTTTTCTTCAAGTAAGCCAATAAGTTTACATGCTGCCAAAAATTTAGATTTTGATGATTTGTTACCTTTGGAAGATTCGTCATAAAGCATATGAAGTTTAGATATATATTCTGGAGTATTTAAATCTTCCAGAAGTGGTTTTAGTAAATCTTCATTTATTTCTTCTGGATCAATATTTTCAAATTGACTATACCATTTATCTAATGTGTTTTGACTATCTTTGATTAATTTTTCATTCCAGTCTAGTGGTTGTTTGTAATGAGCGCTCAATAGAGCGAGTCTTACCACTTGACCATTTATATTTTCCCTAAGTTTGTTGATGGTTACAATATTGCCAATCGATTTTGACATTTTTTCTTTATCAAAAGTAACAAAGCCGTTATGTACCCAATAATTAGCAAAATTTTCTGTCTTATTGGCACAGCATGATTGAGCAATTTCATTTTCGTGATGTGGAAAAATAAGATCGAGACCTCCTCCATGTAAATCAAATTTTTTACCCAAGAATTTTTCACTCATAACAGAACATTCTAGATGCCAGCCTGGTCTACCTCTTCCCCATGGAGAATCCCATCCGGGATCTTTATCATCTGAAGGTTTCCATAGAACAAAATCTAAAGGATCTCTTTTGTATTTAGAAACCTCAACTCTTGATCCAGCTATCAATTCTTCTGAATTTTTGTTCGATAATTTTCCATACTTTTTAAATGAAGAAACAGAAAAATAAACGTGTTTTTCATTCTCATAAGCATATTTATTTTTTAACAAATTACTTACCATGCTTATCATTTCTTTAATGTGCTCTGTTGCTTTTGGTTCAAAAGTTGGTTTCAAACAATTTAAATAATTGCAATCTTTATGAAAGCTTTTGGTTATACTTTCGGTTAATTCTTTAATGCTTTTTTTATTTTTTTTAGACGATTCAATAATTTTGTCATCTATATCAGTTATATTTCTTACGTAAGTAATATTGTTTTTTCCATAAATTTTTTTTAGAAGTCTAAATAAAACATCAAAAACAACTAAGGGTCTTGCGTTACCTATATGAGGAAAATCATAAACAGTAGGCCCACATACATACATGCCAACTTTATTACTATTTATAGGAATAAATTGTTCCTTTTTTTTAGACAAAGTATTAAAGAGATTTAAATTTTTAGTCATTTTTCATTTTACAAACTGGAATTGGTTCCATTTTATGCAAATTCCTATTTCTAATTTCTAAGTATTTTTTATAACCTGGGCTATTTGGATCTAGCATAGCTTTTTCAAGATCTTGATATGACATACCTAATTGACTTACATCTGGTCGTCCATCTTCCCATAATCCGTCAGTTGGATCAGCTTTAATAATTTCTTTATGAATGCCTAGATGTTCACCCATTTCCCATACTTGGGTTTTTGTACAATCTGCTATAGGAGATATATCAACGCCGCCATCACCGTACTTGGTATAAAACCCAACTCCAAAATCTTCTACTTTATTTCCAGTTCCAACTACTATTCCATTATTAGCTGCCGCCACTTGGTAAAGTGTTACCATTCTCAACCTCGCTCTTGAATTTGCCATTCCATGTTCGTTATCAAAATTAGACAAAGAATGTTTGAACGTTTCAAAAAGTAAATCTAAATTTATCAAGTGATCTTCGACATTTTTAAATTTTTCTTTTAACCAATTTTTGTGTTTAAGACTAAGGTTGTGCTGTTCTTTTATTTGTTTAATCGGCATAGAAAGAACTATAGTTTTTTTTCCAGAAAGAGCACAAATGGCACTAGTAACCGATGAATCAATTCCACCCGAAATACCAACAACTAAAGAATTTGGTTGTTTTGGCATTGATTTGCAATAATCCAAGATCCAATTTTTTATATAATCTATTCTTTTCGAGGTTTGCATAAATATTAATATCC
>CAZKXT010000048.1:0-5028 GCA_964556965.1 uncultured Alphaproteobacteria bacterium
GGCTGCTTATGCTGCTAGGTATGTTGCTAAGAATGTTGTAGCGTCAAAAATTGCTGACAAATGTTTAATTCAACTTGCGTATGCAATTGGAGTTTCTAAACCATTGTCAATCTATGTAGATTTATTTGATGGGGATGAAGAAAAATCAAAGTATGTTCAAAAATTAATAAAAAATAATTTTGATTTAAGCCCAAGAGGTATTAGTGAAATGTTAGGTTTAAATAAGCCCATCTATGAGCGCACAGCTGCGTACGGTCACTTTGGAAGAAAACCAGGCTCTGACGGGTCATTTTCTTGGGAAAAAACAGATAAACTCAATATTTTTAAAAAGTAAAACTTGAAAAAAGCATAAATATCAATTAAATAATCCTTAAGTTACTTGATAATATCAAAATGGGCTGTTGCCCATTTTTTTTTAGGTGCTTTAAAACAATGTTTAACGAGAGATCAGATAAATTGGAACTTTTGAGGATTGCCGATGCCGTGGCGTCCGAGAAATCTATAGATAAAGAGTTGATTCTAAATTCTATGGAAACAGCAATTCAAAAAGCTGCAAAAACCAGATATGGACAAGAAACTCAGATTAGCGCAAAAATCAACAGAGAATCGGGGAATATAACTCTACATAGAGTTTTAATAGTTTCTGAAAAACCAGAAAATACTAATGTTGAAATTTCTTTAGAGGAAGCAAGAAAAAGAGAAAAAAATCCCGAGTTGAAAGTTGGAGACGAAGTTACCGAACTATTACCAAACGTTGATCTTGGAAGAATAGCTGCACAAACTGCAAAACAGGTAATTTCTCAACGTGTTAGAGATGCTGAAAGAGAAAAACAATATAACGATTTTAAAGACAAAAAAGGAGAGATTTTGAGTGGTATTGTTAAGCGGCTTGAATTTGGAAATGTAATTGTAGATTTAGGTAGAACAGAAAGTGTTATTAGAAAAGAAGAATTGATACCAAGGGAAATAATAAAACCGGGCGATAGAATAAAAGCTTATTGTTATGATGTTAGGAGAGAAATAAAAGGGCCTCAAATTTTTCTATCTCGCTCACATCCAGATTTTATGTCAAAATTATTTTCCGTTGAAGTTCCAGAGATATATGATGGCATCATAGAAATTAAGTCTGCAGCAAGAGACCCAGGAAGTAGAGCAAAAATTTGTGTACATTCCACAGATTCTTCATTAGATCCAGTTGGAGCTTGCGTTGGTATGAGAGGAAGTAGAGTTCAGGCAGTTGTTAATGAACTACAAGGAGAAAAGATAGATATTGTACTTTGGTCAGAGGATCCTGCAACTTTAGCAATAAATGCATTGGCACCAGCCGAGATTCAGAAAGTTGTCATAGACAAGGAAAATAGAAAATTAGAAGTAGTTTTGAGTGAAGCAAATTTAAGTAAGGCAATTGGACGAAGAGGACAAAATGTCAGATTAGCTTCTAAACTAATGGATTATGAAATAGAAATTTTAACTGATTCTGAAGAATCAGAACGAAGACAGGCAGATTTTAAAGAAAAAAGCGAAACTCTAATTAATAATTTAGAACTTGATGAAACCCTAGGACAATTACTAGTCGCGGAAGGCATTAACTCAATCGAGGAGATTTCTCAACTTGGTAAAGATGAGTTATCAAGTATCAATGGTATAGACGAAAGTACAGCAGAAGAATTGAAAAAACGATCTGAGGAGTTTTTAAAGAAAGAAAAAATTGAAGTAGAAGAAAGACTAAAAAAGTTGGGCATGGATGAAAACCTATTAAATTTAAAAGGTTTAACGCCAGGCATGCTTCTTACATTGGGAGAAAAAAAAGTAAAAACTATAAAGGATTTTGCAGAATTGTCTTCTGATGAACTTACGGGCGTTTATGATGAGATTAAAGGAGAAAAAATAAAAGTAGACGGATATCTAGAGGATTTTGCATTAAGCAAAAAAGAGGCAGATGATTTGATTATGGCAGCTAGAGCTATAGCATTTGACTAATTATGGAAAAAGAAAAAAAAAGAAAACTTACAATTTCAATATCTGATAAAACAAAATCTAAAAGTGTTGGTTTTAAACCAAGTTTTGGAAAAAAAGCTTTTGTTGTAGAAAAAAGAAGTTTTAGAAAAAAATTTACGGCAGAATCTTCATTGGCTTCCAGTTCAAAAAAATTTTCTGAATTTAAAAAACCTACACAACCAAAACCTTATAGAAAAGAAGGGGCATTTCATAAAAAGTTTGAGATTAGAAAAATAGCAGAGGAAAGAGCAACCAAGAGGATAAGCGACAATGAATCAAAAGCCAAATTGTCAAATAAATCTAAAATACAAAATCAAAAAAGAGAGTACAAATTAACTTTGTCCAGAGCTTTAAACGAAGAAGATTCTGTTGGAAAAGAAAGAAGCTTAGCGTCTATCCGAAGAGCTAGATTAAAGGAAAAAAAGAATCTTAAACAAAACAAAGAAGATTTAAAAAAGGTAGTTCGTGATGTGGACATACCAAAAACAATAACAATACAAGAATTATCAAATAGGATGGCAGAACAAGCAAGTGGTTTAATAAAACACTTATTAAAAATGGGTGTAACCGCTACCATAAATCATTCTATTGATGGAGATACTGCCGAATATTTAGTTAAAGAATTTGGACATAATCCCATTAGACAAGTTGATATAAATTTAAAATATACAAAAGATAAAAAAATTGATTTAGAAAATTTAGAAGCGAGACCTCCAATTGTTACAGTAATGGGTCATGTAGATCACGGAAAAACATCAATTTTAGATGCTTTAAGAAAAACAGATGTAGTTTCCAGTGAGCATGGAGGAATTACTCAACATATAGGCGCTTATCAAGTAAAAGATAGTAAAAACAATTTAATTACATTTCTGGATACACCTGGTCACGCAGCTTTTACAGAGATGAGAGCAAGAGGATCTAAAATTACAGATATCGTTGTTTTAGTCGTTGCTGCAGACGATGGCGTTAAACCACAAACGGTCGAAGCTATTAATCACTCAAAAGCAGCAAAAGTTCCAATTATTGTTGCAATTAATAAATGTGATTTGCCTGGAGCAGATCCTCAAAAAATAAAAAATCAATTATTAGAGTACGAGTTAATAGCGGAGGAATTAAGTGGAGAAACGTTAATAACAGAGGTTTCTGCTAAAACAAAAAAAGGTCTTGAGAATCTTAAAGATCAAATAAACCTTCAAGCTGATTTACTTGAGCTTAAAGCTAACAACAAAGTTGATGCAAAGGGGGTAGTTATTGAATCTAAGGTGGATAAGGGTCGCGGACCCGTATCAACTGTTTTAATCATAGATGGAACTTTGAAGGTTGGAGATTTTTTTGTCTCTGGATCTACGCTAGGAAAGGTAAGAGCCATGATTGATTATAATGGACAAAATTTAAAAACCGCAACGCCATCAACACCTGTAGAAATTTTAGGATTTAATCAAAGCCCAAAGTCTGGGGATGATTTTGTAGTTGTTGAAAATGAATCTAAAGGGAAAGAAATAAACAGTTTTAGAGTTAATCAAGATATAAACATTCAAAATCCTAATATTTTAACTTCACAAGAAGGAATATTTGAAAAAAAAGAAGAAATTAAAGAAATGCCTATAATTTTAAAATCTGATGTGCATGGGTCTAGTGAGGCAATAAAAAATGCCATTATGAAAATAGAAAATAAAGAAGTTAAGCCTAAGGTAATTTCTGACGGTTTAGGTTTAATTAGCGAAGCAGATATAACTTTAGCAAAAGCCACAAATTCCATAGTTATTGGTTTTAATGTTAAACCAAGTAAAGAAGCTAAAAAATTAGCTGAAAATTTAAAAATAAATATTAAGTTTTTTAATATTATTTATGAAGCTTTAGATTTTGTAACCTCAAGTCTGTCAGGGCTTTTAAAACCTTCTTTTACAGAAACAGTTTTGGGTTCAGCAGAAATACTAGAAATATTTAAAGTATCGAAAATAGGAAGAGTTGCTGGATCAAAAGTGGTAGACGGAGAAATATTAATTAATTCTAATGCCAGACTCATAAGAGATGGAACTGTTATGTATACGGGCTCGATAAATAGTATTTTTAGAGAAAAAAATGCAGCAAAAAAAGTTTCGGCAGGTCTTGAGTGTGGTATAACTTTAAAGGATTTTACAGATTTTAAAGAAAAAGATATAATCGAAGCATATAAGCTTGTGGAAAATGAGAGAAGAATTTGATGAAACATAAATCTAATAATGTTTTTTCACAAAGACAGCTAAGAGTCGGAGAGTTAATAAAACAAAATCTTGGTCAAATTTTTTCAAGAGAAGAGGCTAAATTACCCAATTTTGATACGAAAAACATAACAGTTACCGAGGTAAGGATGAGTCCGGATTTGAAAAATGCAAGAGCTTATGTTATTCCATTAGGTGGAAAAAATGGCGAAGAATCAGTTTCGATTTTAACTCAATTTTCACATTTAGTTAGGAAAGCGCTAGCAAAAAAAGTTAGCATGAAGTTTTTGCCAAAAATTTATTTTATTTATGACATGTCATTTGATTATGCTGAAAAAATTGAAAGGTTAATAGAAAAAAATAGATAAACGATGAAAAAAAGTATAATAAAATCTTTAGCAACAAATAGTAAAGATACAGGGTCCGCTGAGGTTCAAATTGGATTACTTAGTGAAAAGATACAAAAACTTTCCGAGCATTTTAAGAAATTTAAAAGAGATAGGCACTCAGCTCAAGGTTTGTTGAAATCTGTTAATAGAAGAAAAAGATTACTAGAATATTTAAAAAAATCTAACGAAGATTCCTATAATTCAGTAATCAAAAAACTTAATTTAAGGAAGTAAATGTTTAAAATTTTTAAGGAAGAAATAGAGTTTGGTGGAAAAAAATTAATTTTAGAAACAGGTAAGATTGCAAGACAAGCAGACGGAGCAGTTATTGCAACTTGCGGTGAAACAGTGGTTATTTCTACTGTTGTAGGAGCAAAAAAAGTTAATGAGGAAATAGACTATTTTCCTTTGTCGGTAAACTACCAAGAGAAGTATTATGC
>CAZKXT010000049.1:0-4916 GCA_964556965.1 uncultured Alphaproteobacteria bacterium
TTTAAGTTGTGTTCTTTAGCGCCTTTTATAACGATTTTTTTAAGCATATTTTTTGTTGACTATATCTAACCTATTAATAAAAAGATAAAAATATGTTATATTAAAAGATATTAACAATTAATCTTTTATAAAATCTATAAATAATATGGCAGGAAGTCTTAATAAAGTTTTGTTGATAGGTCGTTTGGGCGCCGATCCCGAAATCAAGCAAATGGTCAATGGAAAGAATGTGGCTAGATTTAGCCTTGCAACCAGCAATACATGGAAAGATAAAAACACTGGAGAAAAAAAAGAAAAAACCGAGTGGCATAGAGTGGTTATTTTTAATGAAGGTTTGGCTAACGTTGTAAAACAATATCTTAAAAAAGGTGCTCAAGTTTATATAGAGGGACAATTGTCTACCAGAAAATGGAGAGATGAAAAAACAGGACAAGATAAATATTCCACAGAAGTGGTTTTGCAAGGTTTTAATTCGTCACTTACCATGTTGGGTGGAAAAAACTCTGGTCAAGATAATTTTTCTCAAATTTCCAATGACAGTGCCTTACCAGACGATTCATCTACTTCCTCAAACAAAGATTTAGATGACGAAATCCCATTTTAAATGCCATCGTTAGATAAAAACAACAACAAGCAGAAATCAGTTTATGTTTATAATGAAATGACTTCTTCTTACTTATCTTACGCGATGAGCGTAATTATAAGTAGAGCCTTACCGGATGTTAGAGATGGTTTAAAACCCGTTCATAGAAGAATCATTTACGCCATGTATAAAGGTGGCTTTGACTGGACAAAGCAATTTAGAAAATCTGCCCGAATAGTAGGGGATGTGATTGGTAAATATCACCCACATGGCGATCAAGCTGTTTATGATGCTCTAGTCCGTTTAACTCAAGATTTTTCCATGAGCCTACCCTTAATTGATGGACAAGGAAATTTTGGTTCCATTGATGGAGATCCTCCAGCTGCAATGCGATACACGGAAACAAAACTGTCAAAAGTTTGTGCACATTTAGTTGACGATATAGAAAAAGACACAGTAGCTTTCAAATTTAATTACGATGAAACAGAAAAAGAACCTGAGGTTTTGCCCTCAAAGTATCCAAATCTTTTAGTTAACGGAGCAGGTGGTATAGCGGTGGGTATGGCAACAAGTATTCCTCCTCACAATTTGGGCGAGGTAATAAATGCGACAATCGCATATATGAAAAATAAAGATATTACAAACGCGCAGTTAATGAAGCACGTACCAGGCCCTGATTTTCCCACTGGAGGAATAATAATAGGAAGAGACATGATTAAACAGGGATATAACAAAGGGAGAGGTTCTTTTAAAATCAGAGGTGAAATTGAAGAAGAAGAAATAAAAGGCGTCAAATCTAGATTGGTTATTAAATCTATTCCTTATCAAGTTAATAAATCTGTTTTAAATGAAAAAATAGCAGAGCTGGCTAGAGACAAAAAAATTGAAGGTATTAGTGACATCCGAGATGAATCAAATAGAGATGGAATCAGAGTTGTGATTGATTTGAAAAAAAATATTGAGCCAGAAACAATTAAAAGACAATTATATAAACTTACATCTGTAGAAAGCTCTTTTGGTTTTAATTCTCTGGCTATAGTTAAAGACAAACCAAAAATTTTATCTTTGAAAGAATTTATAGAAGAATTTGTGGACTTTAGAGATGAA
Organism: uncultured Alphaproteobacteria bacterium; assembly: GCA_964556965.1. Classification (GTDB taxonomy): domain Bacteria; phylum Pseudomonadota; class Alphaproteobacteria; order Pelagibacterales; family Pelagibacteraceae; genus CAZKXT01. The sequence goes on from CAZKXT010000049.1 coordinate 1,691, forward strand.
GCCGTTACAAAAAGAACTAAATTTGATTTAAACAAAGCAAGAGAAAGAGCGCATATTTTATTGGGACTATCAATTGCAATAGAAAATTTAGATCCCGTAATAAAGATTATAAAAAATTCTAAAAATCCAACGGAAGCCAAAAAAACTTTAATCAATAAAAAATGGAAGTTCAGCAAAAGTCAAAAATTAATCAAGTTGATTGAAAATAAAAGTATAAAAAATTCCTACACTCTTTCCGAACACCAAGTTAATTCAATTTTAGATTTAAAATTGCAAAAATTAACTTCGATGGGAATAAATGAAATCGAATCTGAAATAAAAAAATTATCTGAACTTATTACAAAATTTGAAAAAATTCTAAAATCTAAAAAAGAATTGTATAATTTGATAATAGATGAACTTCATTTAATTAAAGATAAGTTTTCTATTCCAAGACGATCAAAAATAATTGATGCTGTTCTTAATTACAATATAGAGGAAACTATACAGAAAGAATCTGTGGTTATTACTATTACTAACAAAGGATACATTAAACGCGGATCTCTAGGTTCAATAAAATCTCAAAAAAGAGGCGGCAAGGGTAGAGCTGGAATAAAAACTAGAGATGAGGATTTTGTTGTTCAAATATTTACTGCAAATTCACACACACCTGTATTATTTTTTTCAACCGAAGGTTTGGTTTATAAATTAAAGGCTTGGAAAATTCCACAGGGAACATCTACATCGAAGGGCAAAACTCTTTTTAATATACTTCCATTAAAAAATCATCAATCCATAAGCTCAATTATGCCTTTACCAGAAAATGAGGAAGAGTGGAAAAAATATTTTATTATCTTTGTAACCTCAAAAGGCAAGGTGCGAAAAAATACTCTAGAGGACTTTAGAAATATTAATAATAGCGGAAAAATTGCCATGAAACTTGATGAAGGAGATAAGATAATTGGTGTTAAAATTTGTAAAGATGATCAGGATGTTATGTTAAGCACAAAATTAGGTAAATGTATTAGATTTATGTCAAAAAAATTAAGAGTTTTTAAAGGGAGATCTTCTAAGGGAATAAGAGGAATGAATTTATCAGAAGGTGATTCCGTAATTTCATTGTCAATTATTAACAAAATGAAATCAAATGGAGATTCTTCAAAAAAATCAAAGAGTGACGAAATTGATTTTATGCTTTCTGTTACAGAAAATGGTTATGGAAAAAGAACTTCAATTAATGATTTTAGAGTCACTAATAGAGGAGGAAAGGGGATTATTGGAATTGTTAACTCTAAAAGAAATGGAAATGTTGCTTCAGCTTCACGAGTTAATGTTGAGGATGAGGTTATTATATCTACCGACAAAGGGAGAGTTATTAGGTGTGATGTTAAAGAAATTAGAGCCGCAAATCGAAATACCCAGGGAGTTAGAATATTTAAACTTACTGGCGATGAAAAGGCTGTTTCTGCCGTGGTGGTTGAAGACAATATTATTGAATAATGAAAAAAACCGGAATATACCCTGGAACGTTTGATCCAATAACCTTTGGTCATGTGGATGTTATCAAAAAAGCTTTAAACATAGTGGACAAATTAGTTGTTGCTGTTTCCAATGATAACAGCAAAGATTATTTTTTTGATGTTGAGGAAAGAGTTGAAATTATAAAAAATACTTTATTTAAAGATGTAAAAATTAATAAGAAAAAGCTAATCGTTGTTCCATTTGGCGCTTTAACAGTTGGGATATGTAAAAAATATAAAGCTTTTATTGTATTTAGAGGACTTAGGGCTGTTTCAGATTTTGAATATGAATTTCAATTGGCTGGCATGAATAAAAAACTAGACAGCAGAATTGAAACTATTTTTTTAATGTCCAATTTAGAAAATCAAATTATTTCATCAAAATTTGTTAAAGAAATAGCATCATTCGGAGGTAATATTAAAAAGTTTGCTTCAACAAGCGTAATAAAAGCTATAAATTCAAAATTGAAATGAGAAAAATTTTACTTATTTTAATATTTTTTTTTTATTCAAATAGTGTTTTTTCGGAGGAAAATATGATGATGCTTAAAACGAAATATGGAGATGTTAAAATAGAGTTGTTTGCTGATGTAGCTCCTAATCACGTCAAAAGAATTAAAACTTTGGTGGAACAGAAAAAATATGATGGAGTTGTGTTTCATAGAGTAATCGAAGGATTTATGGCACAAACTGGAGATGTTCAATTTGGAAATTCCAACAATGAAAATTTTGATCTAGGAAGAGTCGGCACTGGAGGATCTGATCTTCCAGATTTGAAAGCCGAATTTAGTGAAGTCCCCCATGAACGTGGAACATTATCGATGGCCAGATCCGCAGACCCAAACAGTGGAAATAGTCAATTTTTTATTTGTTTTGATTCAGCTCCACACTTAGATCGTCAATATACAGTTTTTGGGAAAGTCATAGAAGGAATGGAACACATAGATAAAATTAAACGAGGAGAAAAATCAAACGGACAAGTTACAGATCCAGATAAAATAATTAGTTTTAGTATATTAAAATAATCAACGAATGGTTGGATCACCTTTCTCTTTCAAAGTTCTTGCTAAAGAAAAAAATGCTAGAGTGGGAGTTATTAATACTCAAAGAGGAAAAATTAACACTCCTGCATTTATGCCCGTGGGCACTCAAGCTACTGTAAAATCAGTTTTTATAGATGATATTGTTTCTATAGGATTTCAAATAATTTTGTCTAACACTTACCACCTAATGTTAAGACCAGGCACGGATAGAATTAAGTTATTCGGGGGTGTTCATAAATTTATGAATTGTCCTTTGCCAATATTAACAGATTCGGGAGGATTCCAAATTATGTCTCTAGCCAAGCTAATGAATGTTGATGTTGAAAAAGGAGCTATTTTTAGATCTCACCTGGATGGAAAAAAAATTATACTTTCTCCAGAAAAAAGTATTCAAGTACAAAAAGATTTAGATTCTGACATTTTGATGGTGCTTGACGAATGTTCCTCTCTAACAAAAGATAAAAAAAAAATAAAAAAAGCTCTCGATACATCAGAATATTGGGCCCAAAGATCTAAAACAGAGTTTGGAAAAAATACAAATAAAGCTCTTTTTGGAATAGTGCAAGGAGGAGTGTTTGAAGATTTAAGAATTGAAAGTTTGAAAAAAACTTTAAAAATAGGTTTTGATGGGTATGCATTAGGTGGTTTAGCCGTTGGCGAAACACAAAAACAGATGTTTGAAGT
>CAZKXT010000050.1:0-4845 GCA_964556965.1 uncultured Alphaproteobacteria bacterium
AAATTTTTAATGGAATAGTTGATGTATTTGATGAAATTATTGAATCTTTTTTTCTTGCTTTTAGTATTTTCTCATAAAGATTATGTTTAATATCAATCCTTTCAACTACTGCTTCGACAATCCAATCAGCTTCTTTAACAGTATCAAAATTTTCATCTATATTGCCAACTTTGATATTATTTATTTTTGTTTTGTCTATTAAAAGAGGAGGTCTAGATTCGAAAATTCTTTTTTTTGCTTTTTCTGAAATTTCCGTTTTTAAATCTAAAAGGGTGACAGGAATATTTGCATTACATACTTGGGCCGCAATACCACTTCCCATAGTTCCAGAACCAATGACGACTACATTTTTTATATTCATTGGCCAAGATATTATTTAAGTTTTGAAATTATTGCATCCCCCATTTGCGAGGTCGATACTTCTTTTTTCCCTTTAGATAAAATATCTTTAGTTCTAAGACCATCATCCAACACTTTTTCAACAGCTTTATCTATAGTGTCTGCCAACTTACCCAAATCCAATGAATATCTAAGAGCCATGGAAAAACTAAGTATAGAGGCAATTGGATTGGCTATGCCTTTGCCTGCTATGTCTGGAGCAGAACCATGCACAGGTTCATAAAGAGATCTTATTTTTCCGTTCTTATTTTTTGCACCTAAAGAAGCAGACGGCAATAATCCCAATGATCCCGTCAACATTGCTGCTTCATCTGAAAGCATATCTCCAAAAAGATTATCAGCTAAAATAACATCAAATTGTTTTGGATTTCTTAAAAGTTGCATAGCACAGTTGTCAGCCAACATATGATTTAACTCTATGTTTGCAAATTCTTTATCTCTAATTGATTGAACCTCTTCTCTCCAAAGAACGCCCGATTCCATTACATTAGATTTCTCACACGAAGTTACTTTTTTTCTTCTTTTTTTTGCAAGATCAAAAGCGACTCTAGCAATTCTTTGAATTTCACTACTAATATATATGTGTGTATTAACTCCTTTTCTTTCTCCATTCTCAATAGGTTTAATTCCTCTGGGTTCTCCAAAGTAGATACCTCCTGTTAATTCTCTAACTATCATTATGTCCAAGCCTGAAACAATTTCAGGTTTTAAAGTTGAAGAATCCACCAATTGTTTAAAACAAATGGCCGGTCTCAAGTTTGCGAACAATTTTAATTCTTTTCTTAATTTTAAAAGAGCTCTTTCTGGTTTTTTAGAAAACTCCAAATTATCCCATTTTGGTCCTCCGCACGCACCAAGAATTACTGCTTCGGATTCTAAAGATTTGTAAAATACTTCATCGGTAATTGGAGTATTATGCACATCTATAGACGCGCCTCCAATAAGATCTTCGTCAATTTGAAAATCTAAAGATTTTTCTTTATTAAACCATTGAATAATTTTTTTTACTTCACCTATAACTTCAGGCCCAACACCATCTCCAGGTAATAGCAAAATTCTTCTTTTTTTCTGTTTAATCATTTAATTTATCCAAGGTTTAGAGCTTTTAATTTTATTTTCATATGTTTCTATTTGTTTAGATTTTTTTAAAGAAATAGCAATATCATCTAAACCTTCTATTAAACATTTCTTTTTAAACTTTTCAATTTTAAATTTTAGCTCTTTATTCCCAAATTTAATTTTTTCTTCCGAAAGGTCTATTTCTATTTCTTCTTTTCTTTTTGAATATTCTGCGATTTCATCTATTTCACTCTGTGAAAGTGTAATAGGCAGAATACCATTTTTAAAACAATTGTTATAAAAAATATCTGCAAAGCTTTCCGAAATAACACTTCTTATACCAAAATCCAGCAAAGCCCAAGGCGCATGTTCTCTTGATGAACCACAACCAAAATTTTTTCCTGTAATTAATATCTTTGAATCTTTATAAGGTTCTGTATCCAAAATAAAATCTCCTGTTTTTTTGTTATTTTCATCAAATCTCAATTCATAAAATAAACTTTTTCCAAGACCAGTTCTTTTTATTGTTTTTAAAAACTGCTTTGGAATAATCATATCTGTATCCACATTACTAATATTTAAAATTGCAGGGATACTCTTTAATGTTTTAAACTTTTCCATTTAATTTTCATACCTTCTAACATCATCAAAATTTCCCGCAATAGCTGCGGCTGCGGCCATTGCTGGACTTACTAAGTGCGTTCTGCCACCTCTCCCTTGTCTGCCTTGAAAATTTCGGTTTGTGGTAGATGCGCTTCTCTCTTGAGGATTTAATTTATCCGCATTCATTGCTAAACACATAGAACATCCAGGTTCTCTCCACTCAAAACCAGCATTAATAAAAATCTTATCCAATCCTTCTTGCTCCGCCTGTTCCTTGACTAAACCAGACCCAGGAACAACCATGGCACCTACATGATTGGCTATTTTTTTATTTTTTGCAATTTTGGCAGCTTCTCTTAGGTCTTCTATTCTTCCATTAGTGCAACTGCCAATAAAAACTTTGTCAATTTTAACATCTTTTATTTTTGTATTTGGAGTAAGCCCCATATATTTCAATGCTCTTTCAATAGCACTTTTTCTTTCCTGATTTTTTTCGTTTTTAGGATCTGGTATAATACCTTCTATAGTAATTACATCTTGAGGAGATGTGCCCCATGTAACCATTGGTAAAATATCCTTGGCACTCAATTCTACACTTTTATCAAATTTTGCATCACTATCTGATTTAAGAGAATCCCAATAAGCTAGAGCCTTATTCCAATTCTTTCCCTTTGGTGATTTTGGTTTATCTTTAAGATAATTAAATGTTTTTTCATCAGGCGCTATCAAGCCAGCTCTCGCACCAGCTTCGATGCTCATATTACATATCGTCATCCTTTGTTCCATACTTAAACTTCTAATAACTTCTCCGGAATATTCTATTACATGGCCTGTTCCACCAGCCGTTCCTATTTTTCCAATTATTTGCAAAATCACATCTTTAGAAGTAACACCAAGTGGCAACTTTCCATTAACTTCTATGCGAAAATTTTTAGATTTTTTTTGTATTAAGGTTTGGGTCGCTAAAACATGTTCTACTTCTGATGTTCCGATTCCAAAAGCCAAAGAGCCAAATGCACCATGGGTAGCTGTATGACTATCTCCACAAACAATTATTGTTCCTGGTTGAGTGAAGCCCTGTTCTGGACCAATAATATGAACTATCCCTTGTCTTTTATCTAACATATCAAACAATTCGATATTAAATTCTTCGCAATTCTTTTTTAAAGTATTGACTTGAATTTCTGATTCCTTATCTTTAATTCCTTGAGATCTGTCCGTAGTTGGAACATTATGATCTGCTACAGCTAATGTTAACTTAGGCTGCCTCACCTTACGGTTTGCAAATCTTAATCCTTCAAACGCTTGTGGGCTCGTAACCTCATGAATTAAATGCCTATCCACATAAAGAAGAGCAGTTCCGTCCTCTTGTTGATCAACAAGATGATCATTCCATATTTTGTCGTACAAGGTTTTGGTCATTTAAAAAAGATAATTTTATTCTTTTTTGTCTTTGTTATCTTTGAGTTTATCAGATGTTATTTCTTTAGTTTCATTTTTAGAAAAATTTTCTTCAGAAGCAATACTTTCACTTTCTGTTTTTTCAATATCTAGATCTATACCTATTTTTTTCTTAATTTTCTCTGCAATCCTTGCTGATTTACCTTTTCTCTCTCTTAAATAATATAGCTTTGCTCTTCTAACTTTACCAGATCTCACAACTTTAATTGAACTTAATATGGGACTATATAAAGCAAAAGTTCTTTCAACACCTTCTCCAAAAGAAATTTTTCTAACAGTGAATGAAGAATTAATATCTCTATTTTTTTTTGCTATACATACCCCTTCAAAATATTGAACCCTTTCCCTTTTTCCTTCAACAATCCTTACGCCAACTCTCACAACATCTCCTGAAAAAAAATCAGGATATTTTTTTGATCCCAAAATCTTTTTAACGTGTGCTTTGTTAATTTCTTCAATATTTTTCATTTAACTACTAATTGTTCTTTTTATATTTTTCCCATAAATCAGGACGTCGGCGTCGTGTTATATCCTGTGATTTAGACAAACGCCAGCTTTTAATTTTAGCATGATCTCCTGATAATAACACAGATGGCGTCTCTTTTTTTTCCCATTTTTGAGGTTTTGTATATTGCGGATATTCCAGAAGATTGTTTTCAAATGTTTCTTCTTTTAATGAATCTGTATTTCCCAAAACTCCTGGCAAAAGTCTAATGATTGCATCAAGAAAAACGAAAGTCGCAGTTTCTCCTCCAGATAATATAAAATCTCCAATACTAACTTCTTCTATATTTCTATTTTCAATTATTCGCTCATCTATACCTTCAAAATGCCCACATATTATGTTTAGGTTATTTTTTTTAATAATTTTTTTAGCATATTTTTGATCAAATTTTTTTCCTTTAGGAGATAAATAAATTATTTGCTCATTTTTACCTGTAATATTTTTATCTATTGCATTGGCCAACACATCACATCTCATAACCATACCGGAACCGCCTCCGAAAGGAGTGTCGTCAACTGTCTTGTGTTTATCTAAAGAAAAGTCTCTAATGTTAATTGTTTTTAATGACCAAATTTTATTTTCCATAGCTTTCTTATATAATCCATGACCTAAAGGTCCTGGAAAAAATTCAGGATACAAAGTAAATATCTTAACGCTTAACATTTATTTTTTCTTAGGTGCTTCCTTTGGAGCCTCTGCTTTCTTAGGTTCTTCCTTTTTAGGTGCTTCCTTTGGAGCCTCTGCTTTCTTAGGTTCTTCCTTTTTAGGTGCTTCCTTTGGAGCCTCTGCTTTCTTAGGTTCTTCCTTTTTAGGTGCTT
>CAZKXT010000051.1:0-4815 GCA_964556965.1 uncultured Alphaproteobacteria bacterium
TATATTTTGTCACAATATTTATTAGCTATTTTTCCCATTATAGATCTCTTTTTCTTATCTCTGTCGCCACCACATCCAAAAACTATGGAAATATTTCTATCAGATTCCTTTCGCAAGGATGTAAGGGTTGTCTCTAAAGCTTCGGGAGTATGAGCAAAATCTACTATGATCTCACATTTAAAAGGAATTTTTTTTACTCTTTCTAATCTGCCAGGCGGTGATTTAATTTTGTGAATAATTTTAATAATATTTTCAACTTTAACTCCGCAAACATTTGCGGCTAAAAAAGCCATTAAAAGATTTTTTATTTGAAAATCTCCTCTTATATCTGTTTTAAATTTGTAAACTTTATTTTTAAAAATAAACAAAATAGTTTTAAAATCTGCATTTGTTTTAATTTCTTTGATTGTAATTGTAGATCTTTTGTTGAATCCCACAGTAAGAATTTTCAGTTTTCTTTTTTTTGCAATTTTACGCAAAATAGAAATTTGTTTAATATCAGAATCTGAGATGATTCTTGATCCTTGTACTAATAAATTCTCAAATAAATAAAGTTTGGATTTGAAATAAGAAGATAAGCTTTTATGATAATCTAAATGGTCGTGACTAAGATTGGTAAATATACCACATTTAAATTTTAAATAATCAAGTCTTTTTTGATCCAATCCATGACTTGACGCTTCTATTATTACATTATTAACATTTTTTTTTTTAACTTTTTCTAAAGTTTTATGTAAAGTCAAAGGATCAACTGTGGTAAGAGACGTTGATTGATTAAAACCTTTACTTTTTATTCCAAGCGTACCAATAGATGCTGATTTTACTTTATTATATTTTAATATTTCATTAAAAAAATAAGCCACTGATGTCTTTCCATTAGTTCCAGTTACAGCAAGTAAATTTTTTGGCTTTTTTTTGTAAAAAGTCGAACATGCATAAGCCAATGATTTTCTAACGTCTTTAACTTGAACAAAATTTTTAGACTTGATTTGGTTGTTAATTTTGTTTTTAGATACAATAACTGAAGCTCCCTTATTGATAGCTTCGCTTATGAATTTTTCTCCATTTTCTTTTACTCCAGATATTGCAAAAAAAATATCATTTTTTTTTACAACCTTGCTGTTAAAACAAAGATTATTAATCTTAACATTTTTATCTCGCAAATGAGCAGTCGGCATTAAGTTTGATAGAAGCATTGAGTTTAGAAACTATTCAAATTATTTGTGGCTAAAATTGGACCAATTTTTTCTATAATTCTGCCAGCAATATAAGCGCTATTCCAACCTGAATCGTTTCTTCGTATATTTGATATTTTGGTTCCATTATATGAATAAACCAAATTTGGTGCGGGCTTTGGCTCATCCATCAAAACTAAAAGAAGATATTTGGGATTTTTTATTGGAAAAATAGACACAAAAGTATTCAGTTTTTTTTGTGTATATTCTCCATTATTAATCTTTTTAGAGGTTCCAGTCTTTCCGCCAACATCATATCCATTGATGTTAGCTAAATTTGCCGTTCCTTCTTTTTGTTTAACAACTTTACTCAAAATTTTATTAATCTTTTCACTTGTGGTTTTTGAAATAATTTTATTTTGAAATTGAAAATTATTATTTTTTATTAGGGTTGGTTCAATTGCATATCCGCCATTTCCAATTATTGCATATGCTCTCGCTAATTGAAGTGGGGTAGTAGTTATTCCGTGACCATAGGATGCGGTTTCCAATGCACAATTTTCCCATTCAAATGGCAAAGGAGTTCCAACTTCCGATATATCAAAATTAATTTTTCCTAATAAACCCAATGATTGTAAAAAATTACTATAATTTTCGGATCCAATTTTTCTGACAATTTTTATTGCACCAATATTTGAAGATCTGACTAAAATCTGCTCCACACTTAAATTTTTGGGAAGCTCATCATGCTCGGAAATCCATTTATCTCTACATTTAATTTTGTCTTCTAAATTTTGAAACTCTGTATTTGTATCTACAATTCCTTTTTCTAAGGCTGCCGCAATAGTAAAAGTTTTAAAAACCGATCCAAGTTCATAAACGCCTAAAGTAATTTTATTCATAAACTCTGTATCTGAAATATCTTTTCTTTCCATTAAATTAAAATCTGGAAGTGATACAAGAGATAATACTTCTCCATTTGTAACGTTCATCAAAAGAGCGGCAGATCCTTTGGCTGAAAACGTATTAATTCCATTAAACAATTCATTTCTAATTAAAAACTGAAGGTTGGAATCTAAACTAAGTTTTAAATTTTTATTTTTATCATTCTTTTCTTTTAGTTTTAGATCGTACGACTTCTCTACACCAGAAATTCCAAAGTTGTCTTCATCAATTTGCCCAATAACATGACTGAAAAGATGATTGTGCGGATAAATTCTAATTTGTTTTCTTTCAATAATCACAGCTTTTTTTGCTAGTAGCCATAATTTATCTCTCTCAAGATTGTTAAGTCTTCTGCTAATGTAAAAAAACTTTCCTCTGGCAATTTTTTCTTCTAATTCTTTCAAGTTTAAATTAGGAAATATTATCTTTAAATTTATCAATAATTTTTTTTCATCTTTTATAAGTTTTGGACTTATGCCGGCAGCCCACGCATTAACACTTCTTGCTAAAATTTCTCCATTTCTATCCACAATATCAATTCTATTTGGTAGAAAATTTTTTTTATTATAAATATTACCAAAAGATTCTTTTTCAAAAAAAGATAGGTATAGAATTTTTATGCTTAATATTGCCGTAATGCTTAAAATTAAAAAAAAAGTAAATGCCATTCTGCTTTTTGAAATTTCAATTGAATTATTATTTTTAGTTTTTATATTATTTTCGTGAGAGTAATCATCATAATAAAAACTTTTTTTATTTTTTTGAGTATTGTTATTTTTTTTTTTAAAAAAATTCATTATTTAGCAAGTTCAGCTTTTTGATTATTGGTGCTATTAATTGCCTCTAAGTTAATATAAGAAAATTGTCTGGAGCTATAAAAATTCAGTCCATCTTTAAAAATTTTTTCTGATAAAATTAATAGGTTGGCTGGTGATGATAAGTAGTCATAATCTAGTCCTGCCTCATGCAATTCTGCATTTAAAGTAAATATTTTTGTATTAATATTTCTGATATTTTTTTCTATGTCTCTAGTTTCGTTTTTAATATGAGAAATAAAAAAAATACCAAAAATAAAAAAGAAGATTAAAAAAATATACTTTTTCATAATCTTAGTCCTTCTAAAGAAAGATAATCTCTAAAATCATTGACGAGTAAATCTGGGTAAAAAAAATTATTTTCATTTCTAATAGCAAACCTCATTTTTGCCGATCTTGATGCTCTATTTTTTATAATTTCATCTTTGTCAGGAATTAATGCCGAGCTTGATTTAAGAAAAAATAATGCTTTTGGGTTATTTTTTTTTTCTGAAGGAACATACCGTGATGGATTAGGGTTTAAATTTGAATAAGCTTTAAAATATTTTTTAATTATTCTGTCTTCTATAGAATGAAAACTAACTACAATGATTTTGCCATTTTTTTCTACTAATCTTGTAGCAGATATCAATCCTGCAATTAGCTCGGTAAGTTCTTTGTTCACAAACATCCGCAATGCTTGAAACACTTTTGTTGCTGGGTTTGTTTTTGAATATGAATAATTTTTTTTTACTCGATTAATAATGTTTACTAGATCATTTGTGCAAGTTATCTGATTTCTTTTTCTTTTAAATACTATTGCTTTAGCTATTTTTTTAGAATCTTTTTCTTCTCCAAGTTTTTTGAATATTAACGCTAAACTTTCCTCGGTAAAATTATTAACCACGTCGAATGCTGAAGTTTCATTTTTCCCCATCCTCATATCCAAGGGGCCCGATGAATCAAAAGAAAATCCCCTTTTATAATCCTTAATTTGATTTGTTGAAAAACCTAAATCAAAAATTATCCCTTTGGGCTTAATTTTTAAATCCTTGATTTGATTTAAATTACTAAACTTATCGTTAATAAATTTAAATCTTTTGGGAAATTTTTTTTTAATTTTTTCTGCTAATAAGGAAACGTTTTTATCTCGATCAATGGCTATCACTTTTGTATTGGGATAACTAAGAATTGCATTCGAGTAGCCTCCGCCACCAAATGTACAATCAAGAAACGTGCCACCATGTTGAGGGGTTAATATGCTTAATAATTGATTCAGCATCACCGGATGGTGTTTTACATCTTCCAGTGACATGGTGGCATTCATATAATTTTTTTTTCACACTCATTTAATTTTTTTGTCTTCTTAAAAATGCAGGAATCTCGTAATTTTCTTCTTGGCTTACGATGTCGTCAAAAAGACTAGGATCACTTTCCTCCTGTTTTTCTTCGAATTGAGTTTCTTTTTTATTATTAGCTAAATTAACTGTTTCATCTTCGCTAAAAAGAGCTGGAGTTACTTCTTCAATGCTATCCAATTCAAATTCTGGAAGATTTTCTGCATCACTTGCTTCTTCTCTGTTTTCAAAATAACTGGCATTTTCCATAGAAATATTTCCAAGGATGCTCTCTTCTTCTTTTTGTGGTATTTCTTGTGTTTCGACATTTTCTTTCGTTTCCGTTTTTTGTTCAACAATTGGATCTAAATTTAGTGCGGTAGCTCCTTCAGTTGCAGAGCTTACTTTATTGTTAATAACATCAATGATGCTTCCATTAGTTTTTCCTTCTTGATTGATGGAACCCAAATTTCTATTATTAATCCTTCCAACCATGCTAACAACAGATTTAGTTTCTGGAGCTTGACCATCCAAAGCAGTTGCAACGATTGATACTCTCATTTT
>CAZKXT010000052.1:0-4663 GCA_964556965.1 uncultured Alphaproteobacteria bacterium
TAGAATCTTTTATTAATTCTAAAAATAAACCGGAGTGGATGATTTTAACAACCATCCCTGTAATACCTCCAGAATTAAGACCATTAGTTCCATTAGATGGCGGAAGATTTGCCACATCAGATCTTAATGATTTATACAGAAGAGTAATAAATCGTAACAATCGTCTAAGAAGACTTATAGATCTTAGAGCGCCAGATATAATTGTAAGAAATGAAAAACGAATGCTCCAAGAATCTGTGGACGCTCTTTTTGATAACGGGAGAAGAGGAAGAGTTATTACTGGAACAGGAAAGAGACCTTTGAAATCACTAGCAGATATGTTGAAAGGAAAACAAGGAAGATTTAGACAAAATTTACTAGGAAAGAGAGTCGATTATTCTGGAAGGTCTGTGATAGTTGTTGGTCCCGATCTTAAACTAGAATTATTTAAACCATTTCTTTACGCGAGGCTAGATAAATTAGGTTTAGCCACAACAATTAAACAAGCAAAGAAGATGGTCGAAAAAGAAAGAGAAGAAGTTTGGGATGCTTTGGAACACATTATTAGAGAGCATCCTGTGTTGTTAAATAGAGCTCCAACTCTACATAGATTAGGAATACAAGCATTTGAAGCAAAACTTATAGAAGGTAATGCTATAGAACTACATCCTTTGGTGTGTGCCGCTTTTAATGCTGATTTCGATGGAGACCAAATGGCAGTACATATTCCTTTGAGTTTAGAATCCCAACTAGAGGCAAGGGTTTTGATGATGTCAACTAACAACATTTTAAGTCCTTCAAATGGCAAACCTATAATAGTACCCAGTCAAGATATAGTGTTAGGTATTTATTATTTATCTCAATCATTTGATAAGAAAGAAGAAAAATCAAAAGGATATTTTACAAACGTAAACGAGATTGAGCACGCTATAGAGTGGGGATCAATTAATATTCATTCAAAAATTATTAGTAGATTTAAAACATTAGATAAAAAAGGAAACTACGTTTATGAAAAACACACTAGCACAGCTGGTAGATTTATTCTTGCAGATATACTGCCTAAAAACCCAAACATAAAATTTTCTCTTGTGGATAGAAAATTGACGAAGAAACAAATATCTGATGTCATTGATTTAGTTTTTAGATATTGCGGGCAAAAGGAAACCGTAATTTTTTGCGATAAATTAAAATCTTTAGGTTTTAAACATGCGTTTAGAGCAGCCATATCTTTTGGAAAAGATGACCTTATTATTCCATCTTCTAAAGAAAATTTAGTTAATGAAACTAAGAAATTAATAGAACAATATGAAGCTCAATACTCCGAAGGTTTAATTACTCGTGGTGAAAAATATAATAAAGTTGTTGATTCATGGTCAAAATGCACTGATAAAATTGCAAATGAAATGATGAAAGAAATTTCTTCCTCAAAAAAAGACATTTCAGAATCCACAATACAATCAAATTCAGTTTTTATGATGGCAGATTCTGGAGCAAGAGGATCGGCTGCTCAAATGAAACAGCTTGCGGGAATGAGAGGATTAATGGCAAAACCATCAGGAGAAATTATTGAACAACCTATTATTTCAAATTTTAAAGAAGGCTTGACTGTGTTGGAATATTTTAACTCTACGCATGGAGCCAGAAAAGGGCTTGCGGACACAGCTTTAAAAACTGCTAATTCTGGTTATTTAACCAGAAGATTATGTGATGTAGCCCAAGATATATCAATAACGAAGACAAAATGTGGAACGAAAAAAGGTATTACCTTGGCAGAAATTATAGATGGCGGAAATGTGCTTGTGAGTTTAGCGGACAGAGCTCTTGGTAGAGTTGCCGCAGAAGATGTAAAACATCCAATATCAGGAGAAGTCGTTTTGAAGAAAAATGATATGATAGATGAAACTTTATGTGAAAAAATTGAAATTGCTGGTGTAAAAAGTTTCAAAGTATATTCTGTAATAACATGTGAATCTAAAAAAGGTGTTTGCGCAACCTGTTATGGCAGAGATTTATCTAGAGGTAAATTGGTTAATATTGGAGAAGCTATTGGAATGATCGCTGCCCAATCAATCGGAGAACCTGGTACACAGCTTACCATGAGAACTTTTCACGTAGGAGGCACAGCCCAAATTAAAGAAGAGTCTTCTGTTACAACACAAACTGCAGGTAAGTTAAAAATTATAAATAAAAATGTAGTTGAAGATTCAAAAAATAATTTAATTGTAATGGGTAGAAATACTCAGTTAGTCATCGAAGATAAAAATGCTAGGCAGCTTGCGCTTTACAAAATTCCTTATGGTGCAAAACTGTTCGCACAAAATGAATCAGAAGTTAGTAAAGGAAAAAAAATTTGTGAATGGGATCCTTACACTCTACCCGTAATAACAGAAACAAGTGGTATTGTTAATTTTGTTGATCTTGTGGATGGAGTTTCAATTGCAGAAACAGTTGATGATGCAACAGGTATTTCTTCTAAAACTGTTGTTGATTGGAGAGCTCAATCAAAAAATACAGAACTAAAACCTAGAATTACTCTTAGAGATTCAAAAGGAAATGTAATTAAAAAAGCTGACGACAATGAAGCAAGATATTATCTTGCTCCAGATTCAATTTTGTCTGTTAAAGATGGACAAAAAGTTCATGCAGGAGATGTTCTTGCTAGATTACCAAAAGAAGGATCAAAGACAAAAGATATAACGGGAGGACTACCTAGAGTTGCTGAACTATTCGAAGCCAGAAGACCTAAAGAAAGTGCAATTATTGCTGAAAACGATGGAAAAATTGTTTTTGGAAAAGAACTTCGTGGAAAATTGAGAGTGTCTATAGAATCAAAAGATGGTCAGTCAACAAGCTATTTAATACCCAAAGGCAAACACATTAATTTTAGTCAAGGAGAAAGCATAGCAAAAGGAGAATACCTTTTAGATGGTAGTCCTGCTCCTCATGATATTTTGAGAGTTTTAGGAATCGAATCTCTTACTGACTATTTTGTAAATGAAGTGCAAGAAGTTTATAGATTGCAAGGTGTTGTTATTAATGACAAACATATAGAAACAATAGTTCGTCAAATGCTTAAAAAAGTAGAAATTAAAGAGTCGGGCGACTCACAATATTTACTCGGTGAGATCGTTGATAAAATAGAAATTGAAGAACACAATAAAAAATTAAAAGAAGAAGGTAAAAAGCAAATTGTTGCTGAAAGAATACTTTTGGGTATAACTAAGGCTTCGCTTCAAACAAATTCATTTATTTCAGCTGCTTCTTTTCAAGAAACCACAAGAGTTCTGACAGATGCGGCGATAAGAGGAAAAACCGATAACCTTAGCGGTTTAAAAGAAAACGTGATTGTAGGAAGACTTGTTCCTGCTGGAACTGGATATGTTAATAAGAAATTTTTAAACGAAGCAAGAGAACGAGATAAATCTATAACCGACCAAACAGTCTCTACCGAAGAAGCTTAAATACCAATAAAACAAAGGCTTTTTCAATCTTTTACCTGTTGACATTTATTGGGTGCACTTGTAATTTGACGCCATTTTTGTGGTTGTAAGTAAGATTTTTGAGATCTTAAACGCTTCCGAACCTAGCTTTTGTTTCTTCAAAAGACTATTTGCTACTCAAAAACTATATAAATTATGCCGACGATAAATCAGTTGATAAGAAAACCTAGGGTGAAAACCAAGTATAGGAACAAGGTTCCTGCATTAGAGAGATCTCCACAGAAGAGAGGTGTATGTACAAAAGTTTATACAACGACTCCAAAAAAACCAAATTCAGCATTAAGAAAAGTTGCAAGAGTAAGATTATCAAATGGTCATGAGGTGACATGTTACATTCCAGGCGAAGGTCATAATTTGCAAGAACATTCTGTAGTTCTAATTAGAGGCGGTAGGGTAAAAGATTTACCAGGTGTTAGATATCATATATTGAGAGGTAATTTGGACACCCAAGGAGTATCTGCTAGAAAACAACAAAGATCTAAATACGGAGCTAAAAAACCAAAATAGTATAATTATGTCTAGAAAACGAAGAGCTCCTAAAAGAAAATTAATTAACGACCCAAAATATGGATCGCCAGTTGTTTCTAAATTAATAAACAAAATGATGTATGGAGGAAAAAAAACAACAGCAGAAAAAATAATTTACGATGCTCTTGATAAAATCAAAGAAAAAACAAAAGAAGATCCAATAAAAATTTTTAACGAAGCAATAAAAAATGTAAAACCAAATCTGGAAGTAAGATCAAGAAGAGTTGGGGGAGCGACATACCAAGTTCCTGTAGAAGTTAAACCTAACAGATCTCAAACTCTAGCTTTAAGATGGATAGTAGATTTTTCAAGAAAAAGAAAAAATAAATCAATGGCGGATAGACTTTTTAACGAGTTAATGGACGCCTCACAAAGAAAAGGTTCATCAATAAAAAAAAGAGAAGATACTCATAAAATGGCAGAGTCAAACAAAGCTTTTGCACATTTCAGGTGGTAGATATGACAAGATCACATTCATTAGACAAATATAGAAATATAGGAATCATGGCTCACATTGATGCTGGCAAAACTACCACAACAGAAAGAATTTTATATTATACTGGCAAAAGTCATAAAATTGGTGAGGTCCATGATGGAGCGGCCACTATGGATTGGATGGAACAAGAACAAGAAAGAGGAATTACAATTACTTCTGC
>CAZKXT010000053.1:0-4616 GCA_964556965.1 uncultured Alphaproteobacteria bacterium
TTTTGAAAAATTCTTCAAGATTATCAATAGCTAGATTCGCCATTGCTGTACGAGTTTCCTTTGTTGCACTACCAAGGTGAGGAAGAATGAAAGCGCTTTTGTGTTTTAAATATCCAGGATTTAAATTTGGTTCCCCTTTATATACATCTAAACCTACTGCATATACTTTTCTTCTATCAAGAGCATCGATCAAAGCTTCATCATCTACAATATCTCCTCTAGCAACATTTGTTACGACCGCTCCTTTTGGTAAATATTCTAAGGTTTCTTTATTAATTAAATTTATTGTTTCTTTTGACGCCGGACAACACACAGACAAAACATCCGAAACAGATAATAAACTTTTTAAATCTTTATGATAGGTAGCTCCGTCTTCTTTATCTGGGCTCAATTTTGAACGATTATGATAGTGAATTACCATGCCAAGAGATTTTGCAATCTTAGCAATCTTTTTTCCAATTCTCCCCATGCCTAAAATACCTAACCTTGTACCAGTGAGTTGTTTGCCTATTAAATAATCTGCAGACCACTTCCAATTTGATGCTTTGGCTCCTTCAATTCCTTCCGATGCTCTTCTGCAGGCGCCCAAAATTAAAAGTATGCCTATCTCTGCTGTAGCATCTGTTAAAACTTCAGGTGTATTTGTTACTGCAATATTTATTTTTTTAGCTGCTTCTATATCTATATTTCCAAAACCAACCGCAAAATTAGAAAGAATTTTTACACTTTTAGGTAATTTATTAATTGTATCTGCATCTAATTTATCAGTTAACGCTGACAATATACCATCACAACCTTCGCTTAACTCTATTAATTTTTTTTGAGAATAAAGTTCATCATTAGAATTTAACTTTACATCATATAAAGTTTTCAATCTTTCTTCGTTTGATTGTAATAATTTTCTTGTAACTAAAATCTTTTTCATAAATTTTTTAACTTTTGTGGTTTTGGTCCTCCCGTAAACCAATCAATAACTTCTACAGTATGAATAATTGGTATACTTATACCGCTGGATATCTGATTAATGCAACCAATATTTCCAGTAGCTATAAAATCTGGCGAAACTTTTAAAATATTCTCTACTTTATTTCTTAATAGAGATTTAGCCATTTTTTGATGTAGAATATTATACGTGCCTGCAGATCCACAACATAGGTGTCCTTCTGGAATACTCAAGACTGTATTGCCAGTTTTTTTTATAATATTCATTGGTTGTTCATGAATTTTTTGGCCGTGTTGCATTGAACATGCTGAATGATATGCAATCTTATATTTCTTTTCATCGTTTTCTTTAAAATCTAGCTTTAGATTCTCATCTAAAAACTCTGTTATATCTTTTGTTAATGCAGAAATCTTTTTTGCCTTTTTGGTAAATGCTTTGTCATCTCTAAAAATAAAACCATAATCTTTTAAAGTGGTTCCACATCCAGATGTATTGCTTATGATCGCGTCTAATCCATTTTTTAAATACTCTTCGTGCCACAAATTTATATTTTTTTTAAATGATGAATGGGCTAGTTCTTTTTTACCCAAATGATGATTTAAAGAACCACAACAGTCTATCTCCGGTAAAACTACAACTTCAACATTATGTCTGTTTAATAATCTAATTGTAGAATCATTTATTTCTGGTGAAATAACTCTTTGTACACATCCAGTTAAAAGGGCAACTCTGGCAATTGTTTTTTCTCCTTGGGATGAATGAACTCTTTTATTTTTTATTTTTTTTGAAGGAATCTTATTAGGCATAAGGTTTAAAGAATTTTTAATAAAACTTGGAAATAAAAAACTAAAAGGTTTTATAATTTTCGTTAGTATTGCAAATATTAGAAAAACATTTGGTTTAGGCAGAGTGTGTGAAAGAATACTTCGTATTAATCTATCAAACAAAGGTCTCTTATAAGTTGCTTCTACATGATTTCTTCCATGATCAATTAGATGCATGTAATTAACACCTGATGGACAAGTTGTCATGCATGAGTAACAAGAAAGACAACTATCGATATGTTTTGCAATTTTTTTATTGGCTGGTTTATTGTGTTCTAGCATATCTTTAATTAAGTAAATTCTGCCTCTAGGTCCTTCTAATTCATCGCCATTAATTTCATAAGTTGGGCAAGTAGCGTTACACATTCCACAATGGACACATTTTCTTAAAATCTTTTCACTTGATTTTGTGTCTGTGTCACGAAGTTGTTTATTTGTAAAATCTGTTTTCATTATATTCCCGAATACATTTTCCCTGGATTTAAAATCCTTTTAGGATCAAAACTTTTTTTTAATTTTTCTGATATTTTATATTTTATAGGATCCACAGAAAAAATATCAACCGACGCTTTCAAATCTTCTTCGATCTTTATCGCTGTTAAATATCCGTTAGCCTTATTCACTATTTTTCTTATATCATTTAATATTTTGGTATTAATTTTGTCAAGTTGAAGCCAAATTAAACTACCTCCCCAGTCGATAAAATACTTGGGTTCATGAGATTTAATTTGTTTTATAACTTCAAATGTCTCACTTGGAGGAACAACTATTCTCAATAAATTACTTTTCATTTTAGAAAAAACTTCTAGCGTCCTTGTTTTTTCCCAAAGAATTTTAGACTGTTCGTTTTCTAAAACTAAACTTTCATCTATATTGAGCTCTAATTCTTTGCATAAATTTTTTATTCTGTGGTCAATGGATTCTTTCGGTCCTTCGATTCTTATAGCTGTTAAAGGGCCTTCATGAGTTAAATCATTAAAAGTAAAGTGATTAGTAAAATATTCTGGATAAAATACACCTCCAGATGGATCGCTTGAAGATGAAAGAGATATATTTAAATAGTCTAAAGCTTTCAGTAAGTGAGGGTTTTTAATTACCAAAGTTTTGCTAGATGATGGTTTTGGAAGAACTTTAATAGAGATCTCAGTTAGTACAGTTAAAGTCCCAAAAGAACCAGATAATATTTTGCTAAGATCATAACCTGTAACATTTTTTACAACAGTTCCTCCAGATTTTATAGTTTCTCCTCTTCCATTAATTCCTTGAAATCCGAGAACATGATCTCTTACGCTTCCAACTTTAAATCTTCTCGAACCAGCAAAATTACATGAAACGACACCGCCTATTGAGCCTTCATCATGATTTCCTTTAAATAAAAGGCCAAAATCATTAGGTTCAAAAGCTAATTGTTGGTTATGTTTATCAAGTTCGGTTTTAATTTCTTTAATTGAGGTGCCTGCCTTCACTTTTATATAAAGTTCCTCGGGCTTATATTCAATGATACCCCTATAATTTGAAAGATTTAATGTCTTTTCCGCTTGAAAGTTTCTGCCAATATTTTTTTTCGATTGTAAGCAATTAACTTCAATTGGAATATTTTTTTTGTAACATTCTTGAATTATTAAAGAGATATCCTCTCTAGTTTCTGGTTTTAGTACAGATTGACTAAAATCTTGGAATGTCAGGGAATTTTGTTTTTCCTCCATGGACATGAACCCTTCCTTCCTCAGCACATTTTCTTAAAATAGGATAAACTTTGCCTGGATTTAATAAAGAATTTGGGTCTAAAGCTACTTTGATTTTCAATTGCTGTTGGATATCTGTATTGTTAAATGCTTCGCACATTAATTCTCTCTTTTCGATACCCACACCGTGTTCGCCAGTAAGTGCTCCACCTACTTTAACACAATATTTTAAGATATCTGCGCCAAATTCTTCACATCTTCTTAATTGATCTTTGTCACTTGCATCAAACATGATTAATGGATGTAAATTTCCATCACCAGCATGAAACGCATTGGCGACAGGAAGTTTATATTTTTTCGATAAATTATTTATTTCTTTAAGAACTTCTGCAAGTTTTCCTCTAGGAATTGATCCATCCATACATAGATAATCTGGTGCTAAATCTCCACATGCTGGAAAAGCAGCTTTTCTTCCAGACCAAAACTTTAATCTCTCTTCATTTGATTTGCTTATTTTTATACTTGATGAATTATTTTCCTGAGCAATTTTTTCTGCAGTTTTAATATGGGACTCTACCTCAAATTCGCTTCCGTCAAATTCAATGATCATCATAGCTTCTGCATCGGTCGGATAGCCGGCCTTACAAAAATCATTAGTAGCTTTAAGTAAAGCTTTATCCATTATTTCCATACCAGCAGGAATGCAACCTTTCGCAATGATTTGTGCAACACAATTACCTGCATCTTCAATTGACGAAAATCCAATTAAAGCAGCTTTAATTACTTCGGGTGTTTTTAAAATTTTTACTGTAACTTCTGTTACTACGCCAAGTAAACCCTCCGAGCCAGTCATTAATCCTAAAAAATCATAACCTTCAGAGTCCATTATCTTTCCTCCAAATCTTGTAATCGTACCATCCATTAATACAACTTCTATGCCTAATAAATTATTTGTTGTGGCGCCATATTTTAATGAATGTACGCCTCCAGAATTTTCTGCAACATTTCCACCAATTGAACATGCAATTTGACTGGATGGATCTGGTGCATAATAAAATCCTTTGTCTTGTACAGCTTGAGTTATAGCTAAATTAGTCACACATGGTTGGGCTACTACACATCTATTTTTGTAATCTAATTCTAAAATTTTATTAAATTTTCCCA
>CAZKXT010000054.1:0-4479 GCA_964556965.1 uncultured Alphaproteobacteria bacterium
TTTTTAATTTTTCCTATTCCAAACAAAGTAACAAATAAAAAATTAATTTTATTAAGCATATTTTGTAACTGAAGTTATTATCTCACACGCTATAGCTTTTTCTTTTCCAATTAAACCAAGTTTTTCTGTTGTTTTGCCTTTAATATTTATTTGATTAGAATTTATTTCACATAATTTACTTATTGTTGCTATCATTTTTTTTGAATATTTTTTTATTTTAGGCTTTTGAGCAATAATGTTGATGTCAATATTATTGATTGAAAAGTTTTTAGATTTGATCAATTCAATAACTTTTTTTAGCAATATTGTAGATCTAATATTTTTATATTTTTTATTTTTATCTGAAAATAATTTTCCAATATCACCCAATCTACACGCGCCTAACAAACTATCAATCAAAGCATGAAGAACGGGGTCAGCGTCAGAATGACCTTCAAGTCCCAGCAGGAAAGGTATTTTAATTCCTCCCAAATAAAGGCTTCTTCCCTTGACTAGTTTATGAACATCAAATCCAATGCCAGAGTAATTTTTTCCTTTTTTTAAAAGTTTAAATATTTTTAAATCTTCTTTGTCGGTTATTTTAAAATTTTTTTTACTTCCATTTACACACATTACTTTCTCATCATCATTGGTAAATAAAGCAGCGTCATCATCACATTGTTCATAAGAATTGTTTTTATGTTTTTCGTATATTTTTTTAAAAGTAAATCCTTGTGGTGTTTGAGAAAGCCTCAGACTGTCACGTTCGATATTTTTGAAAACTATATTTTTTTCAACTCGCTTCGTCGCATCGTTAATTTTTATTACAGGTATTACAGCATCGTTTTTTTTAATGTTACTAATTATTTTTTTTATAAGCTCTTTTGAGGGAAAGGGTCTTGCAGAGTCATGAATTAGCACTTTTTTGCAATGCATATTTTTTATTTTGCTTAAAGCCTTAAAAGTCGATTGTTGTCTTGTATCACCTCCAGTGATTTTTATTACATTTTTAAGATTCAGTTTTTTTAAATATTTTTTATGTTTTTTATTGTAGACAAGTATAGTTTTTTTTATTTGTTGAAAATCGCCAAAAGCATCAAGAGAGTGTTCTAATATGGTCTTGTTACCCAATTTAGTATATTGTTTAGGGATGGTATTTTCGAACCTTTTGCTTTTTCCAGCTGCCAATAGTATGAGAAACATTTTTGTTAAAATTAAATTCGATTATACATAATTAATTAGATAGATATTAATAAAATGATTAGAGCATTAAAAGATTTAAAGTGGATAATTGGAGTTTCCATAGCCTGTATTACTTTGTGTATTTTAACTTTTTTTACATTCATCAATCAAAGTTTCATAGAATTAAATGAGTCAAATCTTCAAACATTGCTTTTGATTGATATACTTTTGGTTTCTATTTTCTTTTTCCTTATTATATCCAAAATATTAAAAATAATAAGAGAAAGAAAAAGAAAACAAGCCGGATCAGAAACTAGCTCTAAGTATGTGCTTTTTTTTTCAATGTCAACGTTGTTGCCTGCCATATTTATTTCAGTTTTTTCTTTAATTTTATTCAATGTAGGTTTGCAAAAATATTTTAATAAAAAGATAACATCTGCGGTTAATAATTCTTACGGGGTTGCGCAAAACTATGCCAGCGAGGTTAAAAATAGTATTGAGGCAGATATTTTAATGATCGCAAATGACGTTAATAAGAACTCACAACTTTTTTACGTTAATCGATATAGGTTTAATGATTTTTTGGTGACACAGAGAATGATAAGAAAATTAGACGAAATATATCTTTTAGATGGTTCGGGAAGTATAATTTTTTCCGATTTGCTGGACAAGACAAAAGTTTTCACTCCACCTCCAGAAAGTTCTTTTGAAGAATCCTTACAAGGAAAACCAGTAAAATTATTAGAAGAAGATTTTAATCAATCTTCGTCTTTGATTAAACTTGAGAATTTTATTGATACATATTTGTACGTGGTGAAGTATGTAGATCCTTCGCTAATTAACTATTTACAAGATACAGAGCAAGCAGTAGATTTTTATTATACAATTCAAAATAATAGGCTTGGAATTAAAATAAGTTTTGCTTTAATTTATATAATTATTGTTTCGCTGTTGCTTTTTCTATCTATAATTATATCAATTGATTTTGCATCAAGACTTACAAATCCAATAATATCTTTAATAAATGCATCAGAAAAAATAAGCTCTGGAAATTTAGAAGCTAAAGTAGCAAAAACTGATGAGGAGTCAGAGTCGGAAATTAAAAAATTAATAGAGACATTTAATCAAATGACTGAACGTTTAAAAATACAACAAGATAAGTTGCTTACTGCAGAAAGACACTCCGCATGGGAAAATGTTGCAAGAAAATTAGCTCATGAAATAAAAAATCCTTTAACGCCTATTCAGTTATCCATTGACAGAATAAAAGAAAAATATCTGAACAAGATTCAGGACAATAAGGAGGATTTTTCTGTTTATTTAAATACCATAAATAAACAAATCAAAGATATTGAAAAACTCGTTAATGAATTTTCTGATTTTGCCAGAATGCCTTTGCCTGTAATGAAAAAAGAAGAGTTAAAAAAAATTATTTCTAGATCATTAGATTTAAATACTTTTACAAGCACGGATGTTAATTTTAAAAAACAATTTCCAAAAAAAGATGTCTTTGTTAATGCTGACGAAGAACAGGTTAATAGAGTTTTTACTAATTTAATTAAAAATTCTCTAGAGTCTTTGGAGGAAAAAGCTTCAAAAATAGGGAAATTTGATAAAAAAATTAGTATAGAAATTAAACATGATAATGAATATATAGTCATAAATATTCAGGATAATGGTGTTGGGTTTAGAAATGCTAATAGCAAAGAAATAATTAAACCCTATTTTACAACAAAACAATATGGCACAGGTTTAGGATTGGCAGTGGTTAATAAAATTATTAGCGATCATGATTGGGATCTAAAATTTATTCCTGTCACCGAAGGAGCAAAAATACAGATTAAAATACCAAACAATTATGCCTAGTGAAATTTTAATTATTGATGATAATTCAGATATCAGATTTTTAATATCTGATTTGTTAAAAGATGATGGTTATGAAGTTAGAACAGCAGCTAACTTTTCTCAGGGGCTAACCGAAATAAATAAGAAGTTGCCTGATGTAGCAATAATTGATGTTAAGCTCGATAAAGGAGATAGAGACGGAATAGAGCTTTTAACAGTAATTAAAAAATTAGATAAAAATCTTCCAGTTATTATCATATCAGGACACGCCAATATACAAATGGCAGTGGATTCGTTAAAAAAAGGTGCTTTTGAATTTGTACAAAAACCATTTGATAAAAATAGGCTTTTAAATTTTGTTACAAGAGCTGTTGAAAATATAAATTTAAAAAGAGAAAATCAAAAATTAAATACTCAACTTTTTTATTCTTATGATTTCATAGGCGAAAGTGAAGAAATTAAAAAGATAAAAAACCTAATCGAAAAAGTTGGCAAAACTGACAGCAGAGTATTTATTTTTGGTCCCGCTGGATCGGGAAAAGAATTGGTTGCCAGAAAGCTTCACAAAATTTCTCAAAGATCAAACAAACCTTTTGTTATTGTAAATGGAGCGCTTTTAGAGCCAGAAAGGTATGAGCTTGAATTATTTGGTTCGGAGAATTTAGACGGAACAATTAATTATGGATCTTTTGAAAAAGCCCAAGGAGGAACTTTGTTAATTGATGAAATTTCAGAAATTCCTTTTGAGACTCAAGCAAAAATTTTAAGAGTTATAATAGATCAAAAATTTAAAAGAATTAACGGAATTTCAGAAATTAAAGTTAATTTGAGAATAATAAGCACCACAAGCAAAAATATTAGAGAAGAAATTGAAAAGGGTAATTTTAGAGAAGATCTTTATCACAGACTAAATGTTGTTCCGGTAAATATACCTCCATTATCTGAGAGAACAGAAGATATACCTCATCTTGTAAAATACTTTTCTGAAAAAATTTCTGAGATTAATAAAAGTAACAAAGTAGAAATAAATCCTGAAAATCAGTTATTGTATTCATATAGCTGGCCAGGAAATGTCAGAGAGCTCAGAAATCTTGTTGAAAGAATTTCAATACTATCTTTGTCTGGAAATATTTCAAATATAAATAAAATAATCAACGATTCTCTATCTGAAACTCAAAATGAAAACGCACAAACAATAAATGAAAGCACCAGTGTACCTCTAAAAAAAGCAAGAGAGATTTTTGAGAAAAACTATTTAACTTCTCAGCTTAAAAAAAATAACGGTAATATTTCAAAAACTGCGGACTTTATAGGAATGGAAAGATCTGCTTTGCATAGGAAGCTTAAAATTTTAGGCATAAAAGGAATGAATTAAATGAATATTATAGTTTGTGGAGCGGGCAGAGTTGGCTACACAATATCAAAACAATTGTCAGCTCAAGGTCATTCAATAACTGTTATTGATCAATCTAG
>CAZKXT010000055.1:0-4440 GCA_964556965.1 uncultured Alphaproteobacteria bacterium
AAGTTTTGTCCGCCAAAGAACAAGAAGTTTACATGGGAGATATTCCTTTAATGACCCCAAGCGGAACTTTTGTAGTTAACGGAGTCGAGAGAGTTGTTGTAAATCAAATGCATAGAAGCCCAGGAGTATTTTTTGATCATGACAAAGGCAAAACTCATGCAAGTGGAAAACTTTTATTTAATTGCAGAGTTATACCCAATAGAGGATCTTGGCTTGATTTTGAGTATGATACTAAAGAAATTCTTTATTTCAGAATTGATAGAAAGAAAAAAATTCCCATTACGACTCTATTATATGCGCTAGGTTATAAACGAGAAAATATTTTAGATCTGTTTTATACCTCAAGCAATTTTTCATATCATAAAAATTTAGGCAAATGGAAAGTAAAATATAGTTTTGATTTTTTTAAATCAAGCAAACTTAGAAATGATTTAATTGACTCAAAAAATAACAAAGTTTTATTAAAATCAGGAGAAAGACTTACGGCAGCTCTTAACAAAAAATTTATAGATGCCGGTTTGAAAGAAATTTTGGTTACAGATGAATTTTTGTTGGGAAAATATTTACACAAATCTTTAAAAAAACCAAACACAAATGAAATTATTTTTAATATTGGTGCAGAAATTACTTCTGAAATTTTAAACAAAGTTAAAGAAGACAGTTCAAACGTTTTATCTGTTACAGACACTGATCCAATCAATAAAGGTTCGTACATGATAAATACATTAGTTGCTGATAAAAACATAAATAAAGAAGATGCTTTAAGTGACATTTACAGAGTTTTGAGACCGGGAGAACCACCAACACCTGAAATTGCAAATGAAATTTTTAACAACCTTTTCTTTAATGCAGATAGATATGATTTATCTGATGTAGGAAGAGTTAAAATGAACGCGAGACTCGGAATTAAAACAAAAGACAATATGACGATTTTAAGAAAGGATGACATTATAGAAATTATCAAAATGATGCTGTTGCTTAGAGATGGAAAAGCAGAAGTTGATGACATAGATCATTTGGGAAATAGAAGAGTGAGATCTGTTGGCGAACTTGTTGAAAATCAATTTAGAATAGGTGTTTTGAGAATGGAAAGAGTGATCAAGGAAAAAATGTCATCTTTGGAGATAGAAACTGTCATGCCTCAAGACTTGATAAACGCAAAGCCGGTTACGACTTCTTTGAAAGATTTTTTTGGCACTTCGCAACTTTCTCAATTTATGGATCAAACTAATCCTCTTTCTGAAATCACCCACAAAAGAAGAGTTTCTGCTCTAGGACCTGGAGGACTAACTAGAGAAAGAGCGGGATTTGAAGTAAGAGATGTACATCCAACACATTATGGAAGAATTTGTCCAATCGAAACTCCAGAAGGCCCTAATATTGGTTTAATAAATAGCTTGGCGACTTATTCAAGGATAAACAAATATGGTTTTATTGAGAGTCCATATAAAAAAGTGCTTGATGGAAAAGTTACTGATAAAATTTCTTATTTATCAGCCATAGAAGAAGGTGATTATACTATCGCCCAGGCTAATTCTCCAATTGATGAAAAAGGAAAATTTAAAGAAGAGCTAGTTTCTTGTAGAAAATCTCTTAACTTTATTTTATCTAAACCCGAAAACATAGATTACATTGATGTATCTCCAAAACAGCTTGTTTCTGTAGCAGCTTCATTAATTCCATTTTTAGAAAACGATGATGCCAACAGGGCTTTGATGGGTTCTAATATGATGAGACAAGCGGTTCCACTTATTAAACCTGAATCACCTTTAGTTGGAACAGGCATAGAAAAAGATGTTGCTTTAGATTCTGGAGTAACAATAATAGCCAAAAGAAATGGAATAGTTGATAAGATTGATGGAAAAAGAATAGTAATTAAAGTTTCTTCCGAAAAAGACCTTAGCAAGTCTGGCGTTGATATTTATAATTTGATCAAATCAAAATACCTGTATTAACCAAAGGCCCTTAGTTAAAGTTGGTGATGTAGTTAAAAAAGGAGATATTATTGCTGATGGACCTTCTACTAAACTTGGAGAGTTAGCTTTAGGTAAAAACGTGACAGTGGCATTCATGCCATGGCTAGGATACAATTTTGAAGATTCTATACTTATTTCAGAGAGATGTGTAACAGATGATGTCTTTACTTCAATTCATATCGAAGAATATGAAGTTATGGCAAGAGATACCAAGCTTGGCGCCGAGGAGATAACAAGAGACATTCCTAATATTGGAGATGAAGCTCTAAGAAATTTAGATGAGTCAGGGATAGTTTATATTGGTGCCGAAGTAAAACCAGGAGATATTCTAGTTGGAAAAGTTACTCCTAAAAGCGATACACCAACTAGCCCAGAAGAAAAACTTTTACGTTCAATCTTTGGAGAAAAAGCTACAGATGTTAGAGATTCATCATTAAAATTACCGCCTGGCACTAATGGTATCGTGGTTGATGTTAGGGTTTTTAATAGACATGGCGTAGATAAGGACGAAAGAACAGAAGCAATTGAAAGATCAGAAATCGAATCTATCCAAGAAGATAGATTGGTGGAAGAAGAAATTTTAGATAGAAATATTAAAACAAGAATTCAAGAAATGCTTATAGATTCTGAATTAGAAAAAAAATATAAAAAAATTAATGAAGGAACCAAACTTACAAAAGAAATTTTAGACGAATTGTCTTTAAATGATTTTTGGAAATTGAGCGTAAAAAATCCCACAAAAACTTCTGGTATGGAAAAATTAAAAGAACAACATAATAATGCAAAAGAAGACATAAAGATTAGATTTGAAGATAAGGTTGAAAAAATTCGACAGGGAGACGAGCTTTTACCAAGTGTTATGAAAATGATAAAAGTTTTTGTTGCTGTGAAAAGGCGTTTAATGCCTGGTGACAAGATGGCTGGACGTCATGGAAATAAAGGCGTTATTAGCAAAATAGTTCCAGTTGAAGATATGCCGTATATGGAAAATGGAAAGCCAGTTGATATCGTTCTTAATCCTCTGGGAGTCCCAAGTCGAATGAACGTGGGTCAAATTTTAGAAACTCATCTTGGCTGGGCATGCTCTGAACTTGGAGCAACAATTAATAATTTGTTAAATATCAAAAAAGAACACGAAATAAACGAATTGTTAAAAAAAGTTTATGGAAAAAAATTTTTTGATGAAAAAATTTCAAAATTATCTAAAGAAGATTTCGATGAACTTTGTTTAAATCTTTCCAAAGGAATTCCGATTGCCACGCCAGTATTTGATGGTGCGCAGGAAACAGATGTTAGTAGCATGTTAAAAACTGCAAATTTATCTACTTCTGGACAAACACAATTGTGGGACGGAAGAACAGGTGAAAAATTTCATAGAAAAGTTACGGTAGGAACAATATACATGCTTAAGCTTCACCATTTAGTTGAAGATAAAATACATGCAAGATCAACCGGACCTTATAGTTTAGTTACTCAGCAACCATTAGGCGGAAAAGCTCAACTAGGAGGTCAAAGATTTGGAGAGATGGAAGTTTGGGCATTAGAAGCGTACGGAGCATCTTATACGCTACAAGAAATTTTGACCGTCAAATCAGACGATGTTGCGGGAAGAACTAAGGTTTATGAAACAATTGTTAAAGGAGATGAAAAGTTTGAGTCTGGGATACCAGAGTCATTTAATGTTTTAGTTAAAGAAATTAAAGCTTTAGGTTTAAATATAGAATTAAATTAGCATGGAAAAAGAAGTATCAAAATTTTTTAATAGACCAGTACAAGATAATAGTTTTAGCAAAATACGAATTACTCTTGCGAGTCCAGAAAAAATAAAATCTTGGTCACATGGAGAAATAAAAAAACCAGAAACAATAAATTACAGAACATTTAGACCTGAAAAAGATGGTTTATTTTGTGCTAGAATTTTTGGTCCAATTAAAGATTATGAATGTTTGTGCGGAAAATACAAAAGAATGAAATTTAGAGGCATAGTTTGTGAAAAATGTGGAGTTGAGGTAACACGAGCGAATGTACGAAGAGATAGAATGGGTCACATAGAACTTGCATCCCCAGTAGCACATATTTGGTTTTTAAAATCTTTACCAAGCAGAATATCTTTGGCTGTAGATATGAAATTGATAGATGTAGAAAAAGTTTTATATTTTGAAAGTTTTATGGTGTTAGAGCCGGGTCTTACTAAGTTTAAAAAAAATCAACTGATTTCAGAAGAAGAATATATTAAAGCCCAAGAGGAATTTGGAGAAGAATCTTTTACTGTTGGAATTGGAGCCGAAGCAATTAGAGAACTTTTAAGCAATTTAAATTTAGAAAAAGAGAAGGAAACTTTAAGAAGTGCAATTAAAACTATAAAATCGAAAGTTGCTGAAGAGAGAGCTATAAAACGTTTAAAATTAATAGAATCTTTTATTAATTCTAAAAATAAACCGGAGTGGATGATTTTAACAACCAT
>CAZKXT010000056.1:0-4430 GCA_964556965.1 uncultured Alphaproteobacteria bacterium
TATATATAGTAGTAACGTCTGATTAATTGTGTAATTTAATACCACGCAAACGTTCTGATCTTCTTCTAAGTAATTCGGCACTAACTAATATTAAAGTTGACATTATAATTAAGCAAGTTGCTACAGCTAAAATAGTTGGACTTTATTGTTCCCTCAAGCCAACCCACATCTGAATAGGAATAGTTGTATTTTCTAATCCAGCTAAAAATAAAACAACTACCACTTCATCAAAAGATGTAATAAAAGCAAATAATCCTCCAGAAATAACACCTGGCAAAATAAGTGGTAAGGTTATTTTCATAAAAGTATTTATTGGTGCGCTTCCTAAACTTGCAGCTGCTCTTGTAACACTATGGTCAAATCCTGACAAAGTTGCTGTTACTGTAATTACTACAAATGGTGTTCCTAATATTATGTGAGCTAAAATAATTCCTGTATAAGTTGCTGCTAAACCAGCTTTTGCCATAAAAAAGAAAATTGCGACACCAGATATAATTAGTGGCACAATCATTGGTGAAATTAATATAGCCATAATAATTCCTTTGTAAGGCATATATCTGCTACTTAATCCTACTGCTGCAATTGTTCCTATAATTACAGAACCTATTGTTGCAAAAAACGCGATAAACAAACTATTTTTTGCAGCTAAGCCCCATGGATTTTTTGTTCCCCAAACCATATCTTTATACCACCTTGTAGAAAAACCATCAGGATCTAATCTTTTCATTTCCTCTGAGAAAACCAAAAATTCATCATGACTAAAAGATAGAGGGAATATTACAAATAAAGGAGCAATCAAATAAATAAAAATAGCCGTGCATATAGCTAAATAGATATAATGCCAAATTCTGTATCTCGTTTCTGTATAACTTGGTAGTGCCATAATTATCCTAATTTAATATTATCAATTCCAACAATCTTGTTATAAATCCAATAAACTACCATAACTCCACTTAGCAACATTAATCCCATTGCAGATGCGAAGCTCCAATCTAAAGTTTGTTTCATATGGTATGCTATTGAATTACTAATAAGTTTTCCTGATGCTCCACCTACTAATTCTGGTGTAATGTAATAACCTGCAGCTATAATAAAAACTAATAAAGAACCCGCACCAATACCTGAGATTGTTAATGGAAAATAAATTTTCCAAAAAGATACAAATGGTGTTCCACCAAGAGACTTTCCAGCTCTCATTAGGCTTGGGGAGACTGTTTTCATTACACTATAAAGTGGAAGAACCATAAAAGGTAATAGAATTTGCGACATTGCAACATAAGTACCAACTTTATTGTACATCATCTCAGGCCTGTTATCATCAGCCGCCAAACCTATCATTACAAAAAAATCATTCACGACTCCTTGTTGTTGTAGTAAAATCATCCAACTAGCAGTCCGCACAAGTAAAGATGTCCAGAATGGTAAAAGGACACAAATCATTAATAAATTACTATATTTCATTGGTATGGTGGCCAATAAATGTGCAATTGGATACCCCATTAAAAAGCATAGAAGCGTAACAAAAAAAGCGACTTCTAATGTTCTAAGCCAAAGCTGAATATATATCCTTCTACTTTCTTCAACCTTAACTATGTTACCATTTTCATCTTTAACCATATCTACTGCTTTTAAATATTTTCCTATCGAATAAGGGGGAGCTGTTCTTTTAATTGCTCGCCAGTACGCAACATCTCCAAACCTTTTATGAATAGATATTATTTGCTCTTTGTAATTTCCTTCCTCAAATTTTTTCATTGACTTTGTGTGCAACTTTTGTTGCATTATTTTTCTTTTTAATTTTTTAAGAATTGAATTAAATCCATTTTTTTCTTTATTCAGTCTTTGATCAATTTTTCCTTGAGTTTTTGCTTTTACTAAAGTTGTATAATCAAATAAAAAAGCTGCAAAAACCTCCTCGGGAGGCAATTCTTGTCCATCCCAATTTTCCATTGCCTTAAATGTTTTAGGAAGCATATTTGTAACCATTTTATCATCAACACTTCTTGTAAACATCTCTGCAATTGGAGAAATATATGTAATAAGTAAAAATAATAATAATGGAGCTACTAGTAAAAAAGCTTTAATCTTATTTTTTCTTTCAGCTTTTCTTAAACTTTGCTCTAACGGTATACCGTCTGAAGTTAAAATCTGTTTTGTTTCTGTTTCCATAAAAAAAGGGCGGTTATTAAATAACCGCCCTAGTATAATTTATAATTTTAATTTTTTAAAGTTAAAATTATTTAAGTCCTGCTTTCATAGCTTCATACTTTTCACCAAGCTCTGTACCATTGTCAGCCCAGTAAAAAGGATCAACTAAGAAATAGTTTTTAGTATTTCTTTTAGATGATGGCATTTCAGGTAACATATTTGTTTTACCATCTTTGTACCAAGGCTCACCTGCTTTGATAACTGCTAAAGAAGACTTTCTAAAAGGTGAGTAAGCAATGTGTTTCGCAGATCCTGCTAAACCTTCAGTACTCATCATCTCTTTAAGAACTTTCATAGCTTTACCATTAGCATGGTTAGGTCCACCTTTAACTAAAGACATGTACTGGTAATCAAGACCTTGACCATCCCACACTTGTGTAAGAGGAGCACCCGTCATTATTGCATTAAAGAATCTACCATTCCAACCAGTAGCCATTACAACTTCACCTGATATTAATAACTCAGGTGGTTTTGCTCCTGCAGACCAGAATACACATCCGCCATTAGGATCTTCACATAGTGCTTTAACTTTATTGATTGCTCTTGTTACACCTGCTTCAGTTTTTAGAGCTTCATAAATTTTAGCACCACCTTTACCTGGTTTAATTCCATCAGCTGCTAAAGCAACCTCTAGAAAAGCAACTGGACTGTTATAAATTCCTCTTTTTCCAGGGAATTTTTTTGTGTTAAAGAAATCTTTTACAGTTTTTGGTTTTTTCTTTCCAATCGTGTCGTGATTGTAAGCATAAACCCATGAATATAAAATATTTCCTACAGCACATTTACTTGGCATTCCACCGGGATGTTCTGTTAGAGGGTTTTTACCGCCTGTAAAGAAATCATCACTTGCTTTAACGCCATCTGCACCTGGTCCAAAATCTTTATCAAAATCGAATTCAACGAATAGACCTTCGTCACATCCGTTAATAGTATCCATTGCATAAAGATCAATGATGTCCCATGTAATTGCGCCAGCTTCTTTTTGCGCTTTAATTTCAGATAATCCACCAGAATAGTCTACCCAATTAACAGGTATACCTAATTTCGCAGCTGCCGGATCACCGTAACCTAGCTTTTGACTCGCTGTATAAGCTCCACCCCAAGACACTACAGTAACTGCATATGCCGCAGAAGTGATAGATAATACAAAAGAAATAGCTAGTAGTAATTTGCTTATTTTTCTCATTTATCCTCCGTTTAAACGTTTTTTAAAATTTTATTACAACAATTAAAAAAAATGAAGTCAACTACTCTTTTGATGTAAATTGAGCTTAATTGATGCTTATTTTGAACTAAATCAATCAGAAATTGATTTTATATTGATATGAATTTAATTAAATTAGGTTATTTTGGGTCTAAGGCTCTTGCGTCTTTACTATTCCAGCCAATATTAATTTCATTACCAAGTTTTATGTCCATTCTTGCTGAACTGTTTGGAACTTTAAGGATAAAATCTTTATTTCCTAATAAATTTAATCTAACTCTAGCATGATCACCGTGATAAATAACTTCTTCTATTTTTCCTTTATGTTTATTGTCCATTTTTTCTTCTGGATCTATAATTGCTCTTTCAGGTCTTAAAGAAACTTTAGTTTTTTCACCTTTTGATTTTATCTTAATTGGGTTTGCGATTATTTCAGCACCAGATTGTAATTTAACTTTGCATTTGCCTCCTGAAATATCTGCAACTTCACCAGTAAAAGTATTATTTTCACCAATAAATTCTGCAACAAATGAATTAACTGGTTCTTCGTATAATTTATCTGGGCTTGATAGTTGTTGAACTTTTCCATCATTGAATACTGCTATCCTACTAGACAAAGTAAGAGCTTCGCTTTGATCATGAGTTACATAAACAACAGTTACACCAATGTTTTCATGAATATGTTTAATTTCATACTGCATACTTTCTCTTAAATTTTTATCTAAAGCTCCCAATGGTTCATCCATCAAAACTACTTGTGGATCAAATACTAATGATCTTGCAACAGCTACTCTTTGCTGTTGACCGCCAGATAATTGGTTTGGCATTCTTTTTTCAAATCCAGACAAAGAAACCATAGATAAAGCTTTATCAACTTTTTTATCTGTTTCGTCTTTTGAAAATTTTCTAACTTTTAATGGAAAAGCTAAGTTCTCATAAACTGTCATGTGTGGAAATAATGCGTAGTTTTGAAATACCATTCCAATTCCTCTTTTGTGTGGAGGAATATTTGAAATTG
>CAZKXT010000057.1:0-4359 GCA_964556965.1 uncultured Alphaproteobacteria bacterium
AACAAAAAACTTCATCTGGAAAAACTATACCCGAATTAATTAAAAGCTTTGGATCGGTCCCAGGAATTAAAGTAGACACTGGTGCAAAAAAATTAGCAGAATCCCCTGAAGAAAAAATAACTGAAGGTCTAGATGGACTCAGAGAGAGGTTAGTTGAATATTATAAATTAGGGGCAAGATTTACAAAATGGAGAGCTGTATATAATATTTCTGACAAGTTTCCTTCTGAATTAGCAATTAAATCAAATGCGCATGCGCTAGCAAGATATGCGGCTTTAGTTCAGGAGGCCAAAATGGTTCCCATTGTTGAACCAGAAGTATTAATGGATGGGGAGCACAATATTAAAAAATGTTACGAAGTAACTTCCGTTGTTTTAAAGGAATGTTACAAAATGCTAAAATTACACAAAGTAAATCTTAGAGGAACCATACTAAAACCAAATATGATATTGCCTGGAAACAAATCACAAGACAAAAGTAACACGCAGGAAATTGCTAAAATGACACTTAAGTGTCTAAAAGAAAATGTACCTAGCGAAGTCCCTGGCATAGCTTTTCTGTCAGGTGGACAAACAGAAGTTGAGGCTACAGAAAATTTAAATGAAATTAATAAAATCAATGATACAAGTTTCGCAATGAGCTTTTCCTACGGAAGAGCGCTCCAACAAAGTGCTCTAAAAAATTGGGCAAAAAATATAGATGATATCACAAAAACTCAAGAAATATTTAATCACAGATCCAAAATGAATAGTTTGTCTTCCACTTCTAAATGGAACAAGGATTTGGAAAAAGCATCGTAGATTTCAATTGAAAAAATACATATATCTAATCTCTCCTAGAAAAATAAAAGGAAATATTTTTTATAATAATTTGAAAAATTTATTTAAAACAAAAAAAGTTCAATATTTTCAGTTAAGATTAAAAAACACAAAAAAAAATAAAATGATTAAAATCGCCAAAAAGGTAAAAAAAATTACTCGTTCTTATAAAGTAAAATTAATAATAAATGACAATCCTGATATTGCAAAATTGGTAGACGCGGAAGGCTGCCATTTGGGACAAAATGATATGAGTCTTCTGAAAGCCAGAAAAATTTTAGGTAAAAATAAAATTATAGGCTTAACATGTCATAACTCAAAAAAATTGGCTAAAAAGGCAATCAGTCAAGGAGCGAATTACGTTGCCTTCGGATCCTTCTTTAAAAGTAAAACAAAAAAAACCGCTTACAAGGCATCTTTGTCACTTTTAAAAAATATGCGAAAAAATAAAAAAATTACAAAGGTTGCTATTGGGGGAATAGATAATTATAACTACGAAAAAATTTTATTAAATGGAGCAGATTTTATTGCTGTCTCGGGAAATGTTTGGAAGAATAAAAACTTATCTCCCTTAAAAGCGTTAAATCAGTTTAAAAGATGAAAATATTAGGAAACGAAATTAAGCCTGGAATGACACTTGATTACAAAGATGATCTTTGGAGCGTTTTAAAAGCACAACATGTTAAGCCTGGCAAAGGAGGGGCATTTAATCAAGTAGAATTAAAAAGTATAAAAAAAGGAACAAAACTAAACGAAAGATTTAGATCAAGTGATACGGTAGAAAAAGCTGTTCTAGACGAAACAAAATTTAATTTTTTATACCAAGATGAAGAAAAATGTCATTTCATGGAGCAAAAAAATTTTGAACAGATAGCAATCAAGAAATCTATGATTGGTGAAAAATTAAAATTATTAAAAGAAAATATGGAAATAAATGTACAAATGTATGATGGAGAACCAATTGCGATAGACCTGCCAAAATCTGTAGAATGTGAAATTAGCTCAACCGATGCGGCAATCAAAGGACAAACGGCATCTTCTTCTTACAAACCTGCTGTATTAGATAATGGAATTAATATAAATGTTCCTCCGTTTATAAACAGTGGTGATAAGATTCTTCTAGACACTCGAACTTTAGAGTATATTAAAAAAATTAACAAATGAGCATTCAAACCGCAGATCTTAATGTAATGGTGAAAGCCGCAAACAAAACTTCAAAAGTTTTGATAAGAGATTTTGGAGAAGTGGAAAAACTACAAGTATCTCAAAAAGGCCCCGGAGATTTTGTCACGGCATCAGATAAAAAAGCTGAAAAAATTATTATTGAAGAATTACAATTTGCTAGACCTGATCATGGAATTCTTAGTGAAGAAATAGGAGAGATTAAAGGCAAGAATGAATTTAGATGGATAATCGACCCGATAGACGGAACTTCAAATTTTTTACATGGAATTCCACATTTTTGTATTTCTATAGCTTTAGAAAAGGAAAAAGAAATAATTGCCGGATTAGTATTTGATCCCATTAAAGATGAATTATTTTGCGCAGAAAAAAAGAAAGGTGCATTTCTCAACAACCAAAAAATCAGAGTCTCTAGTCGATCAAAATTAAATGAATCGCTTTTTTTAACCGGAGGGCCAAAAGCTACTTCTAAAATAAAAGAAAAAATATTGGATGAATATATGGCTATCTCGAAAAAAACAAATGTGCCAATCAGAAAAAGTGGAAGTGCAGCACTAGATATGGCGTTTGTAGCTTCCGGAAGGTGTGAAGCGTATTGGCAAAGAGATATAAATTATTGGGATGTTGCTGCTGGAATAATACTTGTAAAAGAGTCGGGTGGGTTTGTTAACGATTTAAATGGTGGCAATGACTATTTAAGCAAAAAAGAAATATTGGCAACTAATTCGAATATAAATACTGAATTTATTGAATTAATTAAGTAAACTAATAGTATTTCTTGTCTAAATGATATTATTTTACTATAAAACCTTATAAATTTATGAAAAAGAAAATACATCCAAATTATCACAAAATCAAAGTCGTTATGACTGATGGTTCTACATTTGAAACAAGATCCACATGGGGTAAGGACGGTGATACACTTAACCTCGACATTGATCCAAAATCTCATTCGGCTTGGGTGGGTGGTAAGCAAAAAATCTTGGACAAAGGTAGGGTTAGTAAATTTAATAAACGATTTCAAAATTTTTTTAAAACATCAAAAACAAAATGAAAGATGCTCCTTTAATGCCGAGAGCTACGGCTGTTTGGTTAGTTGAAAATACAACAATAACATTTAAACAAATTGCAGATTTTTGC
Source organism: uncultured Alphaproteobacteria bacterium (assembly GCA_964556965.1). GTDB lineage: Bacteria > Pseudomonadota > Alphaproteobacteria > Pelagibacterales > Pelagibacteraceae > CAZKXT01. The sequence continues at coordinate 3,141 of CAZKXT010000057.1, forward strand.
AATCTTCACGAATTAGAAGTTAAAGGAATAGCCGACGGTGATGTTGCTAAAGGTATTAAAGCTTACAATCCAATTCTGGCAGGCCAGTTAACAAGAGAAGAAATTGAAGCTTCGTCTAAGGATAAAAATAGACCATTAAACTTAGCAAAAAAAATAATAAATGTTAAATCAAAAGAAAAAAAACGACCCAAATATACTCCAATTTCTAAAAGACAAAACAGACCAGATACAATTTATTGGTTGGTTAAAAACTACCCCAATCTATCAGATGGACAAATTAGTAAAATAGTTGGAACCACAAAAAATACTATATCTTCTATAAGAAGTAGAACTTTTTGGAATTTCCAAAATTTAGCACCAAAAGATCCAGTGGCTTTAGGGCTATGTTCACAATCTGATTTAGAAAAAGCAGTGAATAAAGCAAACAGAAAAAAAGAAAGAGAAAAGAAAAAAGAGGAAAGAGCAAAGAAAAAAGAAGAAAAATTAAAAGCTGAACAAAACGACCAATCTCAAATCTAAAAATGAAAAATAAAAAAATTATGGTTGGAATTATCATGGGAAGTAAATCTGATTGGTCAGGTACTATGGAACACTGCAGTAATACACTGAAAGAATTTGGAATTAAACACGATGTAAAAGTAATATCCGCACATAGAACTCCAAAACGATTACATGCCTTTCTTAAGAAGGCGGAAAAAAATAAAATGGAAGTAATAATAGCTGCGGCTGGAATGTCTGCACATTTGGCTGGTGTCACTGCTGCTTTAACGACCATACCGGTTTTAGGAGTTCCAACCGAAAGCAAACTTAAAGGTTTAGATAGTTTATTATCAACCGTTCAAATGCCCAGCGGAATACCAGTAGGAACATTAGCTATTGGAAAAGCGGGAGCAATTAATGCAGCTCTACTTGCCGTCTCTATATTGTCCACTCGATATTCGGATGTTTTTAAAAAATTAAAAAAATTTAGAAATTCCTTTGAAAAGAAAGTCCCTAAAAAACCCTATTAATAATTATAGACAAGCAAATATTATAATGATAACTAATCAGGCTTTTGGAGGTATTTATTAAAATAGACGTTAAAGATAATAATGTTGACCAAGCTCTTAGAATTTTGAAGCGAAAACTTCAAAAGGAAGGGTTTTTTAAGGTTATCAAGATGAAAAGCATCTATGAAAAACCATCCGAAAAGAAAAAAAGAATTAAACAAGAAAATATT
>CAZKXT010000058.1:0-4339 GCA_964556965.1 uncultured Alphaproteobacteria bacterium
AAATAATTTCTTATCAAGATATAACCAGATTATTCTTTAAAATCCATGATCCCACGACTCTTAATCGACAAGGCCCTAATGTTGGCTATCAATATCGATCAGAAATTTTTTATACTACAGAAGAAGAAAAAATATCTGCTCAAAAAATACTGGAGGAGATTAATAAAAAACTTAATAACAAAGTAGTTACGGTCATTAGAAAAGAAAAAAATTACTGTAGAGCAGAAGAGTACCATCAAAAGTATTTTGAAAAAAAATTAAAAAAATGACTTTGGTTTCAACCGACTGGCTTAACGAAAATTTAGGCAAAATTAAAATAATAGACGCTTCATGGCATCTAGAAACTAGAGATGGTCAAGCAGAATACAAAAAGGAGCATATTCCAAATTCAGTTTTTTTTGATTTAGAAAAAAGCTCCAAACAAGACAAAAACCTGCCTCACGGTCATTTTCTTCCAGAAAAAGAACGTTGGGAGTTGGAAGTTTCCGAAATGGGAATTTCTAATAATGATACCATAGTTATTTATGATAATTCTTTTTTGATGAGCGCCTGTCGTTGTTGGTTTCAATTCATTTATTATGGACACGCTCCAAAGCTAGTACATGTTTTGGATGGAGGTTTTGAAAAATGGAAATCCGAAAATAAAAAGATTAGCACTGAAAAAACAAAAATTATTAAATCAAAATATTATGCAAAAGAAAACAAAAATATGGTTAAGAATAAGCTCGAAATAAAAAATAATATAGAAAAGAAAGAATTTATTTTAGTTGATGCTAGAAGCAAAAATAGATTTTTAGGTTTAGAATCGGAACCAAGACCAAATGTAAGAAGTGGATCTATTGAAAATTCAAAATCCTTACCTTTTTTAGACCTTGTAAATAAAAAGTACAAAACTTTATTACCAAAAAAGGATCTGGAAGAAAAATTTGCTTCTATAGGGTTAAAAAATCAAAAAAATGTAGTTTTTACTTGCGGATCTTCGGTAACTGCATCAGTATTAGGGCTTGCTTATAAAGAAATAAACAATAATTATACTCCAACCATTTATGTGGGAAGTTGGAGTGAATACGGAAAAATAAAATGAAAAAAAGCAAAAAAATCACAGTTGGCATTATAATATTTTTTGTTGTCATCGCCTTAATAATTATAGGCCGATATGGCATAGGGCTTTATTTTAAAAAAAAATTTTCTAAAAGACCTCCTCCTGGAGTGATAGTTAGTATAGTAAAAAACAAAAGTTTTAGTGAAACACTAGAAAGCTATTGCACTTCCTTGAGCAACAAAACAGTCTCTTACAAAATAAAAAAAAATGAATTGTTAGAAAAAATAGAATTGAATAGAAATGTCAAAAAAGGCGATGTGATTGCTAAATTAACATCAAAAATTATTTATGCCCCTTTCTCAGGAGTTGTTGGAAAAAGAGGAATTAGCGGAAGTAGTTTAGGTTCTGAAAATACAATTATTCTGACTCTAGATGATTCTTCAACTATTTTTTGTGATTTAAAAATCCCAGAAATCTACGCAGGAATATTAAAAAAAGATTTAAAATTAAATGCTAAATTTTCCGCTTATAAAGGAAAAAATTATGAAGGGAAAATAGAATCCTTTGCATCACGAATAGATGCACAAACAAGAAGTATTTTGGCAAGAGCAAAAATTAAAAATGAAAACTCAGAATTAATTCCAGGATCTCTCTTGGAAATAGAAATATTATATAATGAAAAAAACGCTATGAGCATTCCTGATACTAGCATTATGTATGAAGGGGATAAGCAGTTTGTATATAAAGTTAATGAAAATAATATGCTACAAAAATCAGAGATTGAGACAGGCACTAGAAAAGAGGGCTATCTCGAAGTTGTAAGTGGATTAATAAGTGGGGAAAAAGTTGTAGCTGAAGGTCTTACAAAAGTTAGGCCTAATATGAAAATCAAACCTATAATAAAACCTTAAAAAAAAATAAAGATGTTCATCACAGATTTAAGTATTAGAAGACCAGTAGTGGCATCGGTTTTTTCCATGATACTTGTTGTTTTTGGTTTATTTGTTTTTTGGAAACTACCTGTAAGAGAACTGCCGGCAGGGCTACAACCTCCTGTTGTTCAAATTCAAGTAGATTATCAAGGTGCATCTGCTGAAATTGTAGCAAGTGAAATAACAGAAATAATTGAAGATGTGGTGGGAGGTGCTGAAGGAATTAAAAATATAGACTCAACTTCAGAAAATGGCAGAAGTACAATTAATGTAGAGTTTGAAACTGACATTAATTTAGATTCTGCAGCGAATGATATCAGAGATAGGGTTGGTAGAGTTGCCGACAACTTGCCAGAAGATGCCAAGGCGCCTGAAATACTCAAACAAAGTGCTGGTTTTACAACCTCTATGTGGTTATCTGTTTCTTCAGCCACTTGGACAGATTTAGAGCTTGGTGATTATGCTAGAAGATATCTGGTTGATAATTTTTCAAATGTATCTGGTGTTGGAAGAATTTTGGTTGGTGGTCTAAGAGAGTTAAGCGTAAGAGTTTATATTGATCCGATCAAATTGGCTGCAAACAACCTCACTATACAAGAAGTGGAACAATCGTTACGAAAAGAAAATATTAGTTTGCCCGCAGGAACTTTGGAGGCAAACAACATTGATCTTACTATAAATCTAGATAAACCATATAAAGACCTATCATCCATAAAAAAATTACCCATAAAAAAAGTCAAAAATAGCGTTATCCTTCTAGAAAACATTGCTGAAATTAAATATGGACCAGTATCAGAAAAAACTCTTTTTAAAGCTCAAAGTAAAGATGGATTTAATTTAAATACGGTAGGGATAGGTATATATGCAAAATCGGGAGCATCCACTGTTGAATTGTCAAAAAAAATTAGAGAAAGAAGTAAAGAAGTTAGAAAAACTTTGCCCGATGGATTATCTTTGGGGGTCTCTTTTGATAGAGCTACTTATATAAACGCCGCTATATGGGAGGTTTATAAAACCTTAGCTATAGCTTTTGTATTGGTCGTAATAATCATTTATCTATTCCTTGGCAATATAAAAGCAGTGATAGTGCCTGCGGTAGCTCTTCCTGTAAGTTTAATTAGTTCCTTTTTAGGTTTGTGGATTTTTGATTTATCCATCAATATATTTGTTTTATTAAGTTTTATACTGGCAATTGGAATAATAACTGACGACAGCGTTATTATGACAGATGCAATTTATCATAGGGTAGAAAAAGGAGAAAATCCTTTGGTAGCAGCAACGTTGGGCTCAAAAAGTATAACTTTTGCTATTATTTCAACAACTCTCGTTCTTATAGCAGTTTTTTTACCACTAATTTTTATAGAAGGAATTTCTGGAACATTATTTAAAGAAACTGCAATTTCTTTAACTTTCGCAATTGTAGTCTCCTCTTTTGTTGCATTAACCTTGTCACCAATGCTTGGTAGTAAATTTTTAAATCGAAACACCAAAAAAAATAATATTGTTTTAAAATTTGAAAAATATTTCAAATCCCTATCACATTTTTATGATGAAACTTTAAATTATTGGATTGATAAACATAAGATAATAATTGGTTTTATGATTTCTATAGTGGTGTTTTCAATTTTAATTTTCAATTTCTCACCCAGAGAACTTCTGCCGCATGAAGATAGAGGTGTATATTTAGTGATTGGAAAAACCGATGAAGGCAGCTCTTTTAAATATACGGCTGATAAAGCAGAAGAAATAGAAAGCAGATTAATTCCTTTAATTAAAAAAGAGGACGAATCTTATCAAAGAATAATAATGCGAGTGCCAGGATTTGGGAAAGCAAGTAAATCATATAATAGTTTTATTATTATCGCTTTGCTTGATGATTGGAAAGACAGAAGTCAAAGTTCAAAAAAGATTATGAGAAAGGCCATTGGAAAAATTGTAACTGTACCGCAAGCTCTAGCATTTCCTATTTCTCCCCAATCGATAAGAGTAAGCAGTTATAATAAACCAGTGCAAATGGTTATTATGGGAAAAAGTTATGAAGAACTTGAAAGATGGCAAAAATTAATAATAAAAGAATTAAGAAAAAACAAAAATTTAGCAGCTATCGAATCTGATTATTCTAGAAATAAACCTGAAATAAAACTTATAATAAATAGAAAAAAAGCACAGGATTTAGGTGTATCTATTGAATCCATAGGAAAAACTATCGAAACACTTTTTTCTGGAAAAACTGTTACTACTTTTAATAGACTAGGTAAAGAATACCCTATAATTCTACAAGCAGATATAAAAAATAGAAAAAAAAGTGAGAGTTTGAGTAAAATTTTCGTACGATCTGATACAACTAATAAATTAATATCATTAG
>CAZKXT010000059.1:0-4329 GCA_964556965.1 uncultured Alphaproteobacteria bacterium
TTAGTTTTTTTTCTAAACGTTTGCGATGAAGAATTGGCTCAGTGTATCCAGATGGCTGTTCTCTACCTTTGAATACAAGATTACAGGCAGCTTTAAAAGCTATAGATGTATCATAGTCATCGGACATACGCTTATAAGAGCTGTATCCTTTCAAAGCCGGATCTTTGACATTTTGTTTATCTACAATTTCTGCCATTTTTTTCATAGATTCTAATACTTGCTCTTTGTTACAAATTCCATGGTGAAGCCAATTGGCAATGTGTTGTGATGAAATTCGTAAAGTTGCCCTGTCTTCCATTAGTCCAACATTATTAATGTCCGGAACTTTTGAACAACCTACTCCTTGATCTATCCATCTAACTACGTAACCCAAAATACCTTGCGCATTATTTTCTAATTCTCTATTGATTTCTTCTGGAGACCAATTTGGTCTGTCCGCAGTTGGAATTGTGAGTATATCAGAAATTTTTGCAGGAGTTCTATTTTTTAATTCTTTCTGTTTAGCAAAGACGTCTACTTGATGATAATGCAGTGCATGGAGTGTTGCTGCTGTAGGACTAGGTACCCAGGCAGTTGTTGCGCCAGCTTTTAAATGCCCAATTTTTTGCTTAACCATGTCTGCCATCTTATCTGGGGCAGCCCACATTCCTTTTCCAATTTGAGCTATTCCTGAAAAGCCGCAAGCCAATCCGATATCAACATTATTATTTTCATATGCAGATATCCATTTAGCAGATTTCATATCTCCTTTTTTAATCATAGGACCCGCTTCCATCGAGGTATGCATTTCATCGCCGGTGCGATCTAAGAATCCAGTATTAATAAACACAACTCTATTTTTTACAGCTCTAATACATTCTTTCAAATTTAATGTTGTTCTTCTTTCTTCATCCATTATTCCAATTTTAATTGTATATTTTTTTAAATTCAAAACTTCTTCTACTTTTTCAAATATTAAATTAGTAAATGCAACTTCATCAGGCCCATGCATTTTTGGTTTTACAATATAAAAAGATTGAGTTCTTGAATTTTTTTTATTTTTAAAATCATGAATAGCAGCAGCTGTTGTTATAAATGCGTCCATTATTCCTTCAGGAATTTCTGAACCATCACTTAATAATATAGAAGGATTTTTCATCAAATGCCCCACATTTCTGTTAAGCATTAAAGCCCTTCCATGTAATTTAATTTTTTTTCCACTGGGAGAAATATATTCACGATCGGGATTTAATTTTCTTACGAAATTGAAAGGTTTATTCCCTGTGTTTTTTTTTCCTTCATATATCAAGTCACCTTTCATTAATCCCAACCAATTTCTATATCCGTGTATTTTGTCTTTAGCATCTACAGCCGCAACAGAATCTTCATGGTCCATAATTGTGGTTATAGCCGATTCTAAAAATACATCATGTATTTTAGCTTTATCTTGATTGCCATCAGGGTTAAAAATTTCAAGTGTACCATCTGGATCAAACGTAATATCTATATGAAGATTATTATTTACAAACAGAAGTGAAGATAAATTATTTAGTTTTTTTGTATAACCAACAAATTGTTTAGGATTTTTTAGTTTTAGGTTTAAATAATTATTTTCAACTTTTGGGATTCCCGTAATATTTTTCCAGCTACCTTTTTGGAGAGGAACATAAGCATCTAAAATATCACGAGCATACTTAATTACTTTTTCTCCTCTTATATGATTGTATTTTTTTCCACGTTCTGCTCCATCCGATTCTGAAATCACATCTGTTCCATATAGAGCGTTGTATAAGCTTCCCCATCTCGCGTTGGCAGCGTTTAAAGAATATCTAGCATTCATTACTGGGACGACAAGTTGTGGTCCTGGGATGCTAGAAATTTCAGAATCTACATTTTTCGTTTCTATAGAAAAGTTTGGTCCACTTTTAACCAAATATCCAATTTCTTTTAAAAAACTTTCGTAAGCTTTTGAATCAAATTCTTTACCTTTATGTTTTATGTGCCATTCGTCTATTTTTTTTTGCATTTCTTCACGAACTAATAAAAGTTTTCTATTTTTGGGAGCTAATTCATGTATAGCTTTATCAAAACCCTTCCAGAATTTTTCTGGATTAATTTTTGTCCCTGGTATTAGCTCGTTGTTTATGAACTCGAACAGGTCTGTTGCAATTGATAATTTGCCTTTTTTACTATAATTCATATTTAGACAAAGTTTTGCCACTAATTTTCATATCATTCAATTTTGAAAATATTTATGTATATATATATTTTTGATTCAAGTATTATTCAATTAATTAAATGAGAAATTATTTAGAATTTGAAAATGAAATAAAAAGCTTAGAAGAGGAGCTATCTAAGCTAAAAGACCCCTTTCATAAAGAAGGAATTTCTGAGGTTGACACTCAAAGTATAGAAAAAATACAAAATCAGATAAATTTTAAGCTACAAAGCATATATTCTGATTTGACACCTTGGCAAAAAACTCTGGTAGCGAGGCATGAGGGGAGACCAAAATCAAAATTTTACATTGAAAATTTATTTACTAATTTTATTAAACTCAGTGGTGATAGACTCTACTCGGAAGACGAGGCGGTATTATGTGGTTTTGCTCTTTTCGAAGGAAAATCAGTTTTGGTTATAGGTCAGGAAAAAGGTGATGATTTAGAAAGTAGAATGAAAAGAAATTTTGGAATGATGAGACCAGAAGGTTATAGAAAATGTGTAAGGTTAATGAAGTTAGCAAATAAATTCAATGTACCAATAATATCTTTTATTGATACTCCGGGAGCTTATCCAGGGATGGGAGCCGAACAAAGAGGACAATCAGAAGCCATTGCGGAGAGTATTGAGTGTTCTATTTCTTTAGAGGTTCCGAACATATCCATCATTGTTGGAGAAGGTGGTTCGGGAGGTGCGGTAGCCCTAGCATCTACTAATAAAGTTTTAATATTAGAAAATTCAATTTATTCTGTTATCTCTCCTGAAGGATGTGCTTCTATACTATGGAAAGATCCTTCCAAGTCTCAACTTGCTGCCAAGGTAATGAAAATATCGGCGACTGACCTATTAAAACACAAAATAGTTGATGAGATAGTTCCTGAGCCAATAGGTGGCGCACACAGAGATAGAGATGAGGCAGCGAATCTTTTGAGGGTTGCTTTAAGAAAGAACCTGGAGAGTTTGGCAACATTGCCAAAAAGTGAAATTTTATCTCAAAGAAAGAATAGATTTTTATCAATCGGTCGTGAAACCAAATTTACATCCTTAATTGGAGACAGATCAGAAAATAAAATTTTGAATCAGCTTAAAAATTTAAGAAACAAAAAATTATTTTTGCCTATATTTTTTAGTGTAGTCGTTTTATTTTTTTTGGTTTTTTATTTTTATATTAGCTAGAGAGCGCCACAGCAATTTTTGAATTTTTTTCCTGTTTCTGGACATTTTTCATTTCGAGAAATTTTACCCCCCTGGTTTAAGGAAAGTAAGCACTTTGGTCTATGTTCTTTTAATGGCTGGGAAAAAGTTTTTGTTTTTTCTGGTTCATTTTCTCTATTACTTTCTACGACAGAAATATTATTTAAAAAAAGTACTAGATCATATTTTAGTTTTTCAAGTAAATTTTCGAAAAGTGAAAAAGATTCTTTTTTAAATTCCACCAGAGGATCTTTTTGACCATAACTTCTAAGTCCTATTACTTGCCTCAGTTCCTCTAGGTACTGTAAGTGAGACCTCCAAAGATAATCTAAGGTTTGTAAAAATATTCTTTTTTCTAATTCCAGGTTCGATTCAGCTGATATTTTTTTGATTCTATCTTTTCTTTTATTTGTAATTATTTCTTTTAAAAAAATTACAAATTTTTTCTCATCTTTTAATATTTTTTGAAAGTCTTCGTCTTTTTCTAAAGTTCTACCAGAAAAATTCTTAATTGAGGCTTTGAATTTTTCTAAACTATTTTCTTTTATAGCTTCTGCTCTTTGAAGATTTAGTTTTCCTACCACTTCATCAATAAATATCTCAATTATCTCATCAACATTATTTTTGCTTATAACGCCATTTCTCTGATTAAAAATAACGTGCCTTTGATCATTCATTACATCGTCAAATTGTAATAAACTTTTTCTGATATCAAAATTTCTTGCTTCAACTTTCTGTTGGGCTCTTTCCAATGCTTTATTTATCCAAGGATGATCAATAGATTCTCCCTCTTTCATTCCTAGTTTTTTAAGCATTGTGTCAATAGATTCTGAACCAAATATTCTCATAAGATCATCTTGTAAACTGATATAAAACATTGAGCTTCCAGGATCACCTTGGCTACCCGATCTACCTCTTAATTGATTGTCATTTCTT
>CAZKXT010000060.1:0-4234 GCA_964556965.1 uncultured Alphaproteobacteria bacterium
ACTGCATTTTTTAAAGAATCAATATCTTTCATTAATGTTTAAAGTATACTATCAAATTTTTCTCAATATTGAAGATGAAATATAGATTTTTTTGCTTTTGATAAATTTCCAATCTTTTTTTCTCAATTTTTTGGAAGCGATTGAATTTAAACATTTCAATGAGTAGCCTGGACGATCAAATACGACTATTTTGCAAAGCTTACTTATATTTTCCCAATTGTGCCATTTGTGCAAATTTATAAAATTATCAGCGCCCATTAGAAAAAAATATTTAGCTTTGCTATTTTTTTTTTTTAAAAATTTTAATAAATCGTAGGTATGTGGTGAATTAATTTTTTCTTCCAAATATTCGACCTTAATTTTTTCAGCCAAAGGAGCGATTATTGATTTTGAAAGCTTTTTTTTATAATTTGTATTTTTTTTTGATTTAGGTTTTAGGGGATTCTTATTTGTAATAATCCATAACAACAAATCTAAATTAAGTTTTTTAATTCCTATTTTTGATATGAAATAATGACCATGATGTGGAGGATTAAATGAACCGCCCAAGATTCCTATATTTTTTTTCTCAAATTTTTTTAAATATTTTAACAAAGATTTATTTCCTTATTTGCCCTTTTCCTTCCACAACGTACTTGTAAGTAGTTAGTTGATCAATACCGATTGGACCTCTAGGATGAAGTTTGCTAGTTGATATACCAACTTCTGCACCAAAACCAAATTCTCCGCCGTCAGCAAATTGTGTTGAAGTGTTATGTACAGCTATGGAACTATTGATATTTGATAAAAATATTTTAGCTGTTTTTTTGTTTTTTGTTACTATGGAATCAGTGTGAGATGATCCGTATTTATTGATATGATCTATAGCTTCTTTCACGCCGTTTACGCTTTTTACAGAAATTATAGGCTCAAGATATTCTGTGCTCCAATCTTTTTCAGTAGCTATTTTTATTTTAGAGGAAATAAATTTTTTTATTGTTTTATCTCCTATTATTTTACATCCAATTTTAGTTAGCTCGTTCAATATAGGTGCGCAGTGAGTTTTTAGGCACATCTTGTCTATTAATAGTGTTTCGGCCGCACCACAAATACTAACATTTCTCATTTTTGAATTTTTTGTAACCTTAATTGCCATGTTTAAATCTGCTTCGCGATCCACATATACATGACATATACCTTCATAGTGGCCAATGATTGAAATTGCTGATTTCTTTAAAACTTTTTTAACCAAACTTTTTCCACCTCTAGGAATTATAACATCAACATATTTTTTCATCTTTGATAAAAAATAATCCACATGTTTTCTATCTTTATCATTAATAAACTGAATACAATTTTCATTACATTTTTTCTTTTTTAGAGCTTTTCTAAAAAGTTCAGACAATATCTTGTTAGAGTAAAAAGCTTCTGATCCACCACGTAAAATTACTACATTGCCACTCTTAAAACATAGAGAAGAAACATCCGAAGTGACATTTGGTCTGCTTTCATAAATAACCCCAATCACTCCAATTGGTATAGACATTCTTTTTATAACTAAACCATTTGGTCTTTTCCAAGAAGATAAAATTTTTCCCACAGGATCCTTAAATTTTATTATTTGTTCTATCGAATTTATGATTTGTTTTATTTTTCTTTCATTTAACTGGAGTCTTTGGATAATGCTTTCTCTCATTTTTTTTGATTTTGCGTTAAATATATCTTTTTTATTTGCACGCAAAATTGAATCTGAATTAGTAAGCAAATACTTGGAAAACAGTTTCAAGATCTCGTTTCTTTTTTTAATATTTATTTCCGATAGATGCAAAGATGCTTTTCTTGCTTTTTTACCTATTTTTTCCATGTAAAAGTTTTTAGACATCTTTAAATTTTTACCAAATCGTCCTTGTGAATAATTTCTTCTCTACTAGAATATCCCAATATATTTTTTATTTCACTGCTATGTGAACCTTTTATTTTTTCAATTTCAAGCGAAGAAAATGAAGATATTCCTCTTCCACGTTCTTTATTGCTTTCATCTTTAATTAAAATATGATCTCCCTTTTCAAATATACCATTAATTTTTCGCACACCTGCCGGCAATAAACTTTTGCCATTATTAATGGCTTTTACCGCTCCTTGATCAATAATTATCTCACCTTTAGGAGCTATTGACCCAATGATCCATTGTTTTCTAGCATCAAGTTTAGAAATTTTTGGCAAAAACCAAGTGCATTTTTTATTTTCAATTATTTTTTTTATTGGATTAATGTAGTTTCCATTTGCTATTGCCATATAACATCCAGCTAATTGACAAATTTTTGCAGCTTCGATTTTTGTTTTCATGCCACCTGATCCATAATAATTTTCTGTTTTGCTTGAATATTTTTTTATTTTTTCATCTATTTCTCTAACAAGTTTTATTAACTGTGCTTTTTTATTTTTTTTTGGATTGTCGGTGTAGAGACCTTCCACATCCGATAATAATAGTAAGCAATCAGCACCAATTATTTGTGATACTCTAGCAGCAAGTCTGTCGTTATCTCCATATTTTATTTCAGTTGTAGCAGTGGTATCATTTTCGTTTACAATTGGAACAATTCCCATTTTTAGCAAATTATCAATAGTTCTCTTTGCATTTATAGATCTTCTTCTTTGCTCCGTATCATCTAATGTAAGCAATATTTGGGAAATTTTTATTTTGTTTTTATCAAAAATTCTTTTATAAAAATCCATTAATTCGATTTGACCAATAGAAGCAACTGCCTGACTTTTGTCAACTTTTAAGATTTTTTTTTTGATTCCAAGATATTCACAACCCATTGCGATGGCTCCAGAAGAAACAATTACGATTTGTTTGTTTTTTTTTATAAGAAATTTAATATCTTTAGCAAATTCTTTAAGCCATAGTTTTTTTGGCTTTCCTTTTTCATCAACCAATATTGATGATCCTATTTTAATTACTATTTTTTTTGAATTATGTATGTACATTTTCAATGATAATTTGTTTGATTTTTTTTAAACCATTTTTATTAAGTATTGATATTAAGTTAAAATTTTTTCTGTTTTTTTTACTAAAATTTAATAATTTTTCTTCTAAAACTTTATCTTCTATTAGATCAATTTTATTAAATACAATTATTTCCTTTTTTTTGGATAATTTAGGATTATATTTATTAAGCTCGTTTCTTACTTGATTATAACTTTCATTTAAATCTGAATTTGTTACATCAACCAAATGTAAAAAACTTTTACATCTCTCTATATGTTTTAAAAATTTATGACCTAGTCCAGATCCCTTATGTGCGCCTTCAATTAAACCAGGTATATCAGCTAAAGTTGCTTCTTTGTCATGGTAATTCATAACTCCCAGATTCGGATTAATAGTAGTAAACGGATAATTTGCAATTTTAGGGTTTGCTTTGGTAAGTGAAGAGAGAAGACTAGATTTACCAGAATTTGGAAGACCAATAATTCCTATATCGGCAATTATTTTTAATTGTAACCATGCCCAAAATTTTTCACCGTTACCACCATTAGTTTTTTTTCTGGGAGCTCTATTTACAGAACTTTTGAATCTTACATTTCCTAGTCCACCACCACCACCTTTTGCTATTACTAATTCATGATTATTTTCTGTAAAATCATATATTAACGTATTATTGTCTTCTTCTAAGATTTGTGTTCCAACGGGAACTTTCAAAACTAGATCTTTTCCATTTCTTCCCGTTTGTTTTTTTCTCTTTCCATCAGTTCCTCTTTCAGCTTTAAAATGCTGCTGATATCTAAAATCAATAAGAGTGTTTAAATTTCTATCACTTTTTAAAATGATTGATCCGCCTTTTCCACCATCGCCACCATCCGGTCCACCAAATTCTATAAATTTTTCTCTTCTAAAACTAGCAGAACCATTTCCTCCAGAACCACCCTCAACATAAATTTTTACTTGATCTAAAAACTTCATAAATTATTGAATATAAATTAAAAAAGTCCAGTCCTAATTAACTGGGAATAACAGATACGGATGCTTTATTTGACCTTGATTTTTTAAATTTTACTTTTCCTTTTACCAAAGCAAAAATTGAATGATCACTTCCCATACCAACGTGCTGACCCGGAAGGATTCTCGTGCCTCTTTGACGTACTATAATATTTCCTGGTAAGACAAACTGTCCTCCAAATTTTTTCACACCTAATCGACGACCCGCACTATCTCGTCCGTTTTTCGATGATCCGCCTGCTTTTTTTGTTGCCA
>CAZKXT010000061.1:0-4226 GCA_964556965.1 uncultured Alphaproteobacteria bacterium
TAATCAGCAACTTTGCTTATAGTTCCTTTATAAACTCCTTTGATTTTATATTTCTTGATTGCTTCAATGTAAGGGTCTGGAGTCAATGCCTTAACTGAAACTGATACCTTGCCATTTTCAATTTTAGTAATTTTTACTTTTATAGTTTGACCAACATTTACCAGTTCGGAAGGTTTGTTGACTCTACTCCAAGACATATCGGTAATATGCAAAAGTGCATCAATTCCGTCTAGATCAAGAAATGCTCCCCAGTCTACTACAGATTTCACTGTGCCATTGACTATTTCGCCCTCTTTCAGTTTAGATAAAATTTCATCTCTGCTTTCGTTTCTCTTTCTTTCTTGAATAGCTCTTCTGCTAAGAACAATGTTTCCTCTTTTCTTATCTAATTTTACACATTCAAAAGTTTGCGGCTGTTTCATCAAATGGTCTATGGTTTTGTTTGGTCTAATATCAATCTGTGATCCAGGAAGAAAACATAAACAAGAATCCACATCAACTATAAACCCACCTTTGCATTTACTAATTATTTGACCCTGAACCTCTTGTTTGTTTTCAAATGCTTTCTCCATTTTTTTCCAAGTACGCATCTTTCTGGCTTTTTCTCGACTTATAACCAGTTCGCCTGAAATATTTTCAAGTCTTTCAAGTAAAACATCAATTTCCGAACCTACTTTAACTTTGTCCAACTCTTTACTTAATTTAAACTCTTCGACCGGAATAGCACCTTCGCTCTTTAATCCAAGATCAACGAAGACAAACTTGTCATCAATTCTACTTACTTTACCTTTTGCAATTTCTCCTTCGGTGAACTTTCTTTCGCTCAAATCCTTCATCAATAGCTGCTCGAATTCTTTATTGGAGCTACCTGGATTTTGTTTTATAAAATTTTCCATCTCTTAATAATAACCTTTTATCTATCTCCTTTGACATTTTTTTAATCATTTTAGATTTATTTAAAATATCGGTCGCAATTACTACATGATTTCTCGAAAGAATCAATGGAGAATGTTTCCTTTGTATATCTGATGAATCGCGAGCCAACAATTCAGCTTTTACCTGCTTTAAGGTAGTTTTAATATTTTTCTTTTTCAGTTCTAAATATCTGCGTTTTGCTTTCGTGGTCAAGTTTGCTTTTAAATAAAACATCACCATTGCTTTCCTAAAAATTAGATGACTATCACGTCCTTCTACAACAGCATTTCCATTATTTTTTTTATAAACAAAATCTTTCTGCCATCTTTTCACAATCTGCCTCAAGCTTAACTTTTTTGCAATTATTGCTGAAAAAGAGGAAATTTCTGGTGTGTGCAAATTTAATTTTTTAAGCTGATTGTAGTTTAATTTAGAAAATTGCTTTTTAATAAATGAAATTTGATTTTTTGGTTTTTTTTCAATTAAAATTTTTGCGACCCAGCGATAACATAAACCGCTAGTGAGGTAAGGAACTTTATACTTTTTAGCTAGAGCTTTAGCTGCTGTTGATTTTCCAACTCCGCCAGAACCATCAACGGTTATCAATAAACCTTTTTCTTTATTTTTTAATTTCATATTTTGCACCTAATTTTTTTTGCAACTTTAAAAAGTTAGGAAATGAACTATTGACTGATTCAAATCCGTTTATAGTCATACGGCTTCCCAAAGCTTGTCCTAATATAAAAAAACTCATTGCTATTCTATGATCTAAATTGGTTGAAACGCTTATTTTCTTTTGAAATTTTATCTTGGGATTCCCGTAAATAGTTAAGGTATCTCTAGTAGACTTTGTTTTAATTCCTATTACATTTAATCCCTTTTCCATAGCAGCTATTCGATCACTTTCTTTAATTCTCAGCTCAGCAATTCCATTGAACTTTGCTTTCCCTTTAGATAAGGCGCAAATTACAAATAATACAGGAAGTTCATCTATGGTTCTAGGAATAATACTCTTCGGCACAGATATGTTTTTTAATTTTTTGCTTTTAACCAAAATGTCAGCAACATATTCACCTTTAATTTTTCTTTTATTAAAAATTTTTATTTTTGCACCCATTTTGTTTAATATATCTATAAATCCAGTTCGAAAATAATTGATACAAACATTTTTTAATTTAATTTTCGACTTTTGCATACATAAAGTCTGAACAATAAAAAAACATGCATTGGAAGGATCGGGCGGAACATTTATATCGAATGATTGCATTTCGTGGTGACCTTTTAATGAAATTATTTTTTTATTACCAATTTTTTTTATTCTAATTGGAGCGCCAAGATATTTCAGTAAAATTTCGGTATGATCTCTGGTATCAAAATTTTCTACAATTTCTGTAGTTCCAATAGTTCCAAGCGCTGATAATAAAATAGCTGTCTTTACTTGCGCGCTCGGCACATCCAAAATGTGTTGTTGTGCGAGAGGATAGTTGGTACCTTGAATGACTAATGGTAAATTAAATTTATTTTTTGCTTCTAATATTTCTGCTCCAATTTTATTAATATACTTTATTACTCGACCCATTGGTCTTTTACTAAGACTTGCGTCTCCAGTTATCTTAATGGGGAATTGACAAGTAGAAAGAAGCCCTAAGAAGAAACGTGCTGTTGTGCCAGAATTGCCACAATAAATTGTATTTTTAAACTTTCTTAAAGACCCAATGCCATTTCCAAATACAAAATATTTATTTTTTTTTTTTAAAATTCTTACACCAAAATTTCTTAAACAATTTATTGTTTCAAAAATATCCTCGGATTCTAGCCCATTAATACTACTTATTCCTTGACACTGTGAAGCTAAAAAAAAAGCTCTGTGGGTTATAGATTTATCTTTGTCTACGATCAGAGTCTGATTAAAATCTTTTAATTTTTTCTTAACAATAATAGAAAATTTTTTTGACATGAATTGGACTATATATTGAAATTTTCACCAAAATATAGCTGCCTTGCTTTCTTGTCATTAACAATTTCTTTTGGTGTACCATTTGTGATTATTTCTCCATCAGAAATCACCGAGCACCGGTCAACTATTGATAATACATTTTGTGCTGAGTGGTCAGTAATTAATACTGAAACACCTTTTTTTTGAAGATTAATTATTATGTTTTTAATTACTTCTAAATTGATTGGATCTACAGCTCCGTATGGCTCATCCATTAATAATATTTTTGGATTGTTTAAAAGTGCTCTTGCTATTACAAGTTTTTTTCTTTCACCTCCAGATAGATTATCGGCCATAACATTTTTTAAATGGGTTAGGCTAAACTCGGATAAAAGCTGCTGAATAGTATCATTTCTTTTTTTGGAATCTTTAATTACAATTTCGCCAATTGCAGCGAGATTATCTTCGCAAGATAGTCCACGAAATATACTATCAGATTGAGGTATATAACCTATTTTGAACTTTTTGGAACGTTCATGAATAGGAAGGGTATTAATTTTAAGACCATTTGCAAAAATATCACCTACATCAGCGGACATAATACCAAGAACAACGTTAAACGTTACAGACTTTCCGGCACCATTAGGCCCCAAAAGTCCAAAAATTTCACCCTGATTAATATCAAAATCAACTTTTCTCAAGATCAGTCTGTTTCCAATTGATTTTGATATATTTTTTACTCTCAATATAGGTTTGGATTTAAATTTTAAAATTCTAAATTTTTTTACATTCATTTTTTTAATTTAATTTTAACTTGCTCATCAGTATACATCGATATTGTAGATATTTTTTTACTTAAATCTATTTCTATTTTATCTGCGACCATCCAGTTTGCGTTTTCACTAAATCGTACGCTGTTGTAAGCCTTCACAAAATTACTGGACATAACTATGTCCAAATTATCAGAATAAAGCTGGCTTTCCCCATCATCAATGACCACTTCGTCTTTAAAAAAAATATCGTTCGTTTCCCTGTTGTAAGTAGCAAATAAACTTTTGACTGTGACCACTCTCCCATCTTGAAGGTAAAAATAAGCATCAACGGTTTCCATATAAGTAATGTTAGGATTCTCTGATTTTACTTTTGCCATTTTTGACCCTATTTCAAACCGGTTTCCATTGGCATCAAATCCTTCGTACTTTATATTTTCAAAAATAGTATCTGAAGACCCCATCTCCTTCTTTTTTTTGTCAGCAAGATATTGATCTCTAGTCTCTTCTCCAATACGTGGATAAATAATATAAGTGACTATTATAAGAAGGATTCCAACAAAAAAAAGTAGTAATTGTTTTTTGTTGCTGCTCATTTTATACCT
>CAZKXT010000062.1:0-2273 GCA_964556965.1 uncultured Alphaproteobacteria bacterium
AAAATATTTAATGAGACATCGTCACAGCACACCTTTTGAAATGTGCGAAATCAAATACCACGTCAAGCTCCCTATTTTTGTTGCTAGACAGTGGATAAGACACAGAACAGCAAATGTAAATGAATACTCAGCAAGATATTCTATTTTAGATAAAGAGTTTTATTTGCCTTCAAAAGAGAATTTAGCGGCTCAATCAACGAGTAACAGACAAGGAAGAGGAAAAACTATTAATGGAAAACAAGCAGATAATATTTTGGAAATGTTAAAAAAAGATGCCGAACAAACATACAATAATTATGAGACTATGCTTAATGAAAGATATGATGGAACCATAATAGATGAGTCAAACCAAGGTTTGGCAAGAGAATTAGCAAGAATGAATTTAACTTTGAACACTTATACACAGTGGTATTGGAAAACCGATCTTTTAAATTTATTGAATTTTTTATCACTTCGCGCCGACAGTCATGCGCAATATGAAATTAGAGCATACGCTCAAGCAATGACAGAAACTTTAAAAAAATGGGTTCCAATAACCTTCGAGGCGTTTATGGATTATAGAGTTGGAGCTATGGAGTTATCAGCAAAAGGTAAAACTGTAATACAGAAGATGATCAAAGGTGAGCCTTGTGATTTTGAAAGCTCAAAACTTTCTAAGAGAGAATGGAATGAGTTAATGGAGTCTTTTGGTTTTAATGAAAAAATGATTTAATTTTTTTTGCTATCTCAAAAAATTTTTTTGAAATTTTGTGATCTGGGTTTTTTTCAACGAGCGGGGTTCCTTCATCTGCTGAGATTCTAAGATCAACATCGATTGGTATTTTTCCAAGAAAATTTTTCTTGTAATCATTGGAAACTTTCTCTACACCACCCTCGCCAAATATATTATATTTTTTTCCATCATCAGTTTCAAAGAAAGACATATTGTCTACCAAACCAATTATTGGAACATTGAGCTTATCAAACATTTTAATTCCTCGTTTAACATCTGATAAAGCTATTTCTTGAGGTGTTGAAATTATTACAGCTCCATCCACTTTTATTTCTTGAGCAAATGTGAGCTGAGTATCACCTGTTCCTGGTGGCATATCTACTATTAAAAAATCTAAATCTTTCCATGAAACTTTTTGTGTAAAAGTTTTAATTGCGCTTGTGACCATTGGACCTCTCCAAATCATCGGTGTTTCTTCTCCTGTTAAGAATCCTATAGAAATGCATTGTATCCCGTATTGTTTCAATGGAATTAAATTTTTTCCATCGTCGCTTTTAGGTTTTTCATTAATATTAAAAATTTTAGGAAGTGAGGGCCCATAAATATCAGCATCTAATAACCCAACAGAATGATTTAATTTTTTTAAAGCCAAAGCAAGATTTGCTGCAAAAGTAGATTTACCAACTCCACCTTTGGCGCTAGACACCACAACTAAATGTTTCACGCCTTTGATTGGAATCTTCTTCATGTTTCGACTTGATGCCCAGTCTTTAATATTTTCGTTCATTTCTCTTGTTTTTTCTGTCTATATTTCTCGTAAAACTTGTTTTTATTATAAAAGTCACTATATACGTCATTGATGCCTACTAAAATAAATTTATTAGATGACAGTCCATGGGGATCGCCTCCTGGAGGAAAAGGGGGAGGTAATGGTTCGGGCAGAAGACAAGCTCCACCCAATATAGATGAACTAATTGCAAAACTTCAAAAATTAATTAGCGGTTTCATACCAGGGGGAAAAGGAACCGGGGGCTCAAGACCATTTTTTCTTGGAATAGGAATTTTAATTGTGCTGTGGGCTTTGAGCGGACTTTATAGAGTCTTGCCAGACGAACAGGGTGTGGTTTTGAGATTTGGAAAATTTGTTTCTACAACTCAACCAGGTTTAAATTATCACATTCCATATCCCATCGAAACTGCTTTAACTCCAAAAGTTACAAAGGTTAACAGAATAGACGTGGGATTTAGATCTGCTAGTGATTCAGGAAGAACTTCAGGAATAGCAGATGTTTCAGAAGAAAGCTTAATGTTAACGGGAGATGAAAATATCGTTAATATAGATTTTTCAGTTTTTTGGGTAATAAAAGACGCGGGTAAATTTTTATTTAAAATCCAAAGTCCTGTTGAGACGGTAAAAGCAGCCGCAGAAACTGCCATGAGAGAAGTTATAGCAAAAAGTAAACTTCAACCAATATTAACCGAAGGAAGATCCAGCATTGAAATTGAAACACAAGAAATTATTCAAAACATTTTAGACGAATATAATTCTGGAATACAGATC
>CAZKXT010000062.1:2283-4165 GCA_964556965.1 uncultured Alphaproteobacteria bacterium
AAGTTCAAACACAAAACGCAGATCCACCCGATCAAGTTATTGATGGTTTTCGAGATGTCCAAGCCTCTAGAGCTGATATGTAAATATCAAAAAACGAAGCACAAGGTTATGCTAACGATGTTATTCCAAGAGCACGTGGAGATGCAGCAAAGATTTTGCAAGAAGCCGAAGCCTATAAAAAACAAGTAGTAGCCGCAGCAGAAGGGGAAGCAAGTAGATTTTTAGCAATATATAATGAGTACAAAAAAGCAAAACAGGTAACCCAAGAAAGAATGTATTTAGAAACCATGGAAAAAGTTTTAGCAGATATCGACAAGGTTATAATAGACAAAAAGGCTGGCGGAGTAGTTCCATATCTTCCTTTGCCAGATTTAGGAAAGAAAAAAAAGAAAGGTTCTGAATCTTAATGAAAATAAGTAAATTTATACTTCCTATAATAGTTGCGCTTGGTGTGCTCGTATATTTATCTTTATTTACCGTAAAAGAAATTAACCAAGCCATAGTGCTCCAGTTTGGAGATCCTAAAAGAGTTATAACTACACCTGGGTTACAAGTTAAGATTCCAATAATACAAAATGTTGTTTTCTTAGATCGTAGAATTTTAAATTTAGACGCGCCGCCAATTGAAGTTATTGCCTCAGATCAAAAAAGATTAATCGTAGATGCTTATGCAAGATTTAAGATTATAGACCCATTAAAATTTTATATCTCTGTAGGGGATGAAAGAGTAGTGAGATCAAGACTTTCTACAATTATAAATTCAAGAATAAGAGGTGTTCTAGGTAAACAAAGTTTGGCGACCCTGTTATCTGAAGATAGAACAAAGCAAATGGCAATTATCCAAGAAGGCGTTGATAATGAAGCCAAAAGCTTTGGTGTAGATATAATTGATGTAAGAATAAAGAGAGCCGACTTACCACAAGCAAACAGTGAAGCGATTTATAAAAGAATGCAAACAGAAAGAGAAAGAGAAGCAAAAGAATTTAGAGCAAAAGGAGCCGAGATGGCAATTACCATTACCTCAACCGCAGATAAAGAGGTTACGGTACTTTTAGCCAATGCTAAAAAACAATCTGAAATTATGAAAGGAGAGGGAGATGGTGAAAGAAATCGAATTTTTGCAAATGCGTTTGGTAAAGACCCTCAATTTTTTGCTTTTTACAGAGCTATGCAGGCTTACGAAAAGGCTCTTATCGGAGGCGATACTTCACTGATTTTATCTCCTGATAGTGATTTCTTTAAATTTTTTGGCAATACTGGAGTTATCAAAAACCAACAATAATTTTATAAAATGGAAGAACTAGTGATTGCGATAGGTCTTTTGCTATTTATCGAAGGATTGCTTTATGCCATATTTCCATCAAAAATGAAAAATATGTTAAAAACCATAGAAAAATTTTCTGTGGGAAAATTGAGAATAGGTGGTTTGGTGTTTGCAATTTTAGGATTTATTATAGTTTATTATGGAAAGCTATAAAATTAGATTAAATAATTATTGGAAGTTCTGGTCTTATTTTTTTATCAGTTCAATTTTTGTTTTATTAATTGAATCAAAATCTTATTCCAAAGCATATCCAAGTTCATTTGCGGATTTAGCTGAAAAATTAATGCCGTCAGTAGTTAATATTTCAACTACACAGACAATAAAAACGAACTCAAACGTGTTGCCTTTTCAATTTCCGCCCGGTTCACCATTTGAAGAATTATTCAAAGATTTTAATACTCCACAAGAAAGAAGCGTCACTTCTTTGGGTTCAGGATTTATAATTGATAAGTCAGGCATAGTTGTTACAAACTTTCATGTTATTCAGGGAGCGGAGGATATTATTGTAAGAGTAAATGGAAAAGAAGAGTACAAAGCTAAGATAATAGGATCTGACCC
>CAZKXT010000063.1:0-4111 GCA_964556965.1 uncultured Alphaproteobacteria bacterium
TCTTATTTTCTGAAAAACGTCTAAGAAATTTTCCCAATAAACACCAACTTGTTATGCTGGTTATTGCACAAAAAAATGACACCATTATGACTACTAAAGAATGAGATAAATAATTCGGCCCGAGTTCAACAAAAAGAGAAATGCTTGTTATTGCTGCAAAGACACCCTTGGGATTAACAAACTGAAATATAAACGTATCATAAAATGTAACAGGGTTTTCAATTTTCTTTTCTTCAACCTGATTTTGAAATGAAATTTTATAAGCCAGATAAATTAAAAACAAAGATCCAATAATTTTTATTATAGTCTTTAATATTGGATAGGTATTAAATACTATGTTTAAACCTGCCGCTAACAAAGTTATAAGCGTAGTATAACCGAATGTAACTCCTAAAATTAAAGGTAGTGATTTTTTTATTCCGAAATTAAAACCCGAATAAGATCCCACTATATTGTTGGGACCAGGAGTAAAAGCCGCAGCAATGGAAAAAAAAATTAATGGAATTAAATTAGGATACATCGAAATGGTTTATGCTATTTCTAAACCATTTTCAACTTTTTGAGAAGGATGTAACAAAACAACTTTGCCGTCTTTCTCAATCGCTCCCAATACTAAAAATTCAGAAACTACACCGGCAATATTTTTTGTAGGAAAATTGCAAACGCCGATTACTTGTTTCCCGACTAATTTTTTTTCATCATAATAATCCGTAATTTGCGCAGAGGATTTTTTCACACCTTTATCCGGCCCAAAATCGACCTCTATTACCAACGAAGGTTTTCGTGCTTTTTCATTTTTTGATATTTTTAGGACTGTTCCAACTAAAATCTCAATCTTACTGTAGTCTTCATATGTAATTTCTTTTTTCATATTTAAATTGATTATCTTTATTTTTCAATGTTCGTATATATATGATTTTTCTTTTTTTTATCAATAAATAATGCTAGTTTATCTTACATATATCAAGGCGATACATAACTCGTCATACATTAATTCTAATTATGAAAGTGGGATCGGTCGTTTAAGGAGACGCTGATGAAATTTGGGTATTTTTGCAACACTACAAATTGGAACAAAAAACCATACGACCAAATCTTAGAAGAAGCAAGAGAGATCACAACCTATTGTGATTCCAATAATTGGAATTCCATTTGGTACACTGAACATCACTTTAATCATGAAGGAATGGAATCTTGCACCAACCCTTTAATGATGTGTGCAGATTCTGCGGCACGAACAAAACAAATTAGAATTGGACAAGCTTGCAATGTTATTACCTTTCACAATCCAATAAGACTTGCTGAAGATATTGCTCTATTAGATCAGATGTCAAAAGGTCGAGTGGAAATTGGTATTGGGAGAGGAATATATGGAAGAGAAGCAATTAACATGAATAAAGAAGCCGATCTGAAAGACCAGGCTAAAAATTTTAGATTATTTGAAGAAACTTTAACAATTATGAAAAAAGCATGGACTAAAAAATTTTTTAGTCACAAAGGAGAATTTTATACTTACCCTACTCCAAATTTTTTATGGCAGCATGACATGAGTCCACCTAGTGAAGAATTTTTGGATACTAAAACTAATGAAATAAAAAAAATCAGTGTCGTGCCAAAACCTTATCAAAAGCCACATCCGCCCATATGGCAAGTGGTTGATGGCGCAAGATCTATAGAGTGGGCTGGCAAAAATGGAATAAATACAATTATGTGGATACCGACTGTTAAAGCTTTAAAAAAGAGATTTGAAATTTATAAAAATGCTAAAACAGAAGCCGAAGGAAGAGAAGTTCCGATGGGAGAAGGAATATCCTTAGTCAGAGACATGTTTGTTGCCGAAACCATGGATGAGGCAAAAAAATTGGCTGGAGAACATATTTTAAATTACATGAGATGGGTTTGTCATTGGAGAGGTTTGGGCAACCATATGGATCCCGGCGAAGAATTGCCTGTAACAAAAGGTAAATTAGATTTGCTAAGTTACGAATTTTTGCATAAAAGAAACTTGTTATTTGGAACTCCAGATTATGTGATTGAAAAAATTAATGAATTAAAATCGGAGCTCAATCTTCAAAATTTATTAGTTTGGTCAAATTTTCCAGGCGTTAAGCACGAAGACTGTATGAGAAGTATAAAATTGTTTAATGATGAGGTAATTCCAAAAATTAATTTGGAAAATTCAGGTATTCAGAGGGCAAGTTAATATGACTTTACAAATTAGAAAATTTACAAAATTTGTTGACAAAACTTTTATAGAAGGTGGTAAAAAAGCAAAACAACCTGTATTGCTAGTTTCGGTAGCAGCGGTAATTAAAAACCCTTGGGCAGGCAAAGGATTTGTTGAAGATTTAAAACCAGAAATTTTATCCTATGCTCCAAAAATTGGTGATTTGCTAGTTCCAGAATTAATAAAAGAGATAGGATCTGGAGATAAAGTTTTGGCGTATGGAAAAGCTGCAGTGGTTGGACTAAGTGGAGAAATTGAACATGCATCTGCATTTATACACACACTAAGATTTGGAAATAAATTTCGAGACGCGGTTGGCGGAACTTCGTATTTAAGCTTTACCAACACCAGAGGGCCAGCGGGATGTAAAATTTCAATCCCAATGATGCATAAAACTGATGCGGGATTAAGACCTTACTATTTAACTCATGAATTTAGTATTCCTGACGCTCCACTTGACGACGAAATCGTAGTTGCCATCGGAGGATCTCCAGGCGGTAGAGCACACGCCAGAACGGGAGATCGATATCAAGATATGAAGGAAATGGGCATTAAAAATCCCAAATAATTTTAATGTCAAACGCAGTAGATTCCTTTGGAACCTCCTATTCTCTAAAAAAAGTTAATG
The DNA here is from genome assembly GCA_964556965.1 of uncultured Alphaproteobacteria bacterium. Taxonomy (GTDB): domain Bacteria; phylum Pseudomonadota; class Alphaproteobacteria; order Pelagibacterales; family Pelagibacteraceae; genus CAZKXT01. The sequence continues at coordinate 2,856 of CAZKXT010000063.1, forward strand.
AGAATAGCCCTATTGTATTTATTCATGGCGTTGGTTTAGATAAAGAAATTTGGATGCCGCAAATTAATTTTTTTAAAGACTATACCACTCTTACATTCGATTTACTTGGCCATGGTAAAACGCCCCTCAAGAAATCTAATCTAAGCATAAAAGATTTCTCAGATCAGTTATTTAATTTAATTAATGAATTAAATTTTAATAAAATTCATCTAGTAGGTTTTTCATTGGGAGCACTTATTGCTAGGCACTTTGCCTCTGAACATAATGAAAAGTTAATGTCTCTTATACTTCATGGATCAATATACAAAAGAACAGAAGAGCAAAAAAGAATAATTAAAAATAGATTGGAAAACGCTAGAACAAATAAACCATCCACAAAAATTTCAGCTTTGAATAGATGGTTGTCTGAAAATTTTATAAAAAAAAACCAAGACATTTATAAAAAAATATACTCGGTATTGGAAAAAAATGACCACAATAGTTTTGTAAAATCTTACGAATTATTTGCTAATTACATTGATGACGAAAATATAATCAAAAAAATTAAAGCTAAAACACTTATCACTACTGGCGAAAACGACCCGGGATCAACTCCTGAAATGTCTAAAAATTTAAGTAAATTAATCAAAGGCAGTGAATTTATTGAAATAAAATCAGGAAAACATCTTTGTAGTATAGAATGTGCTGATGATGTTAATATAACTTTTAAAAAATTTATTGATAAAAATAATGGCTAATCTTAAAGAATACAAAATGTACATTAACGGGTCATGGGTGGACGCTGAAAATAAAAAAACATTTAAAAGTTTAAACCCTGAAAACAATGAACCCTGGGCTATAGTTCCCGAAGCAAGTGCAAAAGATGTTAATAAAGCAGTTGAAGCAGCACAAAAAGCTTTTCATGGTGAATGGCCAAAATTATTTCCAAGAAAAAGAGCTGATTACTTGAGAGCAATAGCTAATCAATTAAGAGAAAATGCGGAAATGTTAGGAAAAATAGAAACCATCGACACTGGAAAACTTTTTAGAGAAACCAAAACTCAAGCAAATTATATTGCAGAATATTATGATTATTTTGCAGGTTTAGCTGACAAGGTAGAAGGAACTGTGTTGCCAATTGATAAACCAGATATGCAAGTTATTACCACTCGAGAACCTATAGGAGTCATTGCTGCAATTATTCCATGGAACTCTCAAATGTTATTGACTGCTGTTAAGCTTGCTCCTGCTTTAGCTATGGGAAATACGGTAGTTAT
>CAZKXT010000064.1:0-4079 GCA_964556965.1 uncultured Alphaproteobacteria bacterium
CCTTCTTAAACTCATCAGCTAAATAACTGACAATTTTATCATCAAAATCTTCTCCACCTAAAAAAGTGTCTCCATTTGTAGATTTAACTTCAAATACACCTTCTCCAAGTTCTAATATTGAAACATCAAATGTTCCACCACCCAAATCATAGACGGCAATTTTTTTTCCACCTTTTTTATCTAAACCGTAAGCGAGAGAAGCAGCCGTTGGTTCATTAATAATTCTTAAGACTTCAAGGCCTGCAATTTTTCCAGCATCTTTAGTTGCTTGTCTTTGAGAGTCATTAAAATAAGCTGGAACAGTAATAACGGCTTGTTTTACTTCTTGTCCTAAATATTTTTCAGCTGTTTCCTTCATTTTCTGTAATACAAAGGCAGAGATTTGAGAAGGAGAATATTTTTTTCCTCTAGATTCTAACCAAGCATCATTGTTTTCACTTTTAACTATTTTATAGGGAACTTTGGATATATCTTTTTTTACAGATTCATCATCAAAATTTCTTCCAATTAATCTTTTTACAGCAAAAAGAGTATTTTCTGGATTTGTTACTGCCTGTCTTTTGGCAGGCTGACCAACTAGTTTTTCATTATTTTCTCCAAAAGAAACAACCGAAGGAGTTGTTCTTGCTCCCTCCGCGTTTTCTAAAACTTTAGGCTGTGTACCATCCATGATTGCTACACATGAGTTTGTGGTTCCCAAATCAATTCCTATAACTTTGCTCATAATTTTATTTCCTCACGTTGGTATATGGGTGCTTTTTTTTGAACTGCAAGTTTAAAAATCAATATTTTTCTCATTTTTTCTCACTTTTTTCTTCAGATTTTTCTGGTTTTACACTCTTTTTTGAGACTCCAACCAAAGAAGGTCTAAGAAGGCGATCTTTCATCATATAACCCTTTTGAACTTCCTGAACTATGGTTCCTGGTTCATTTTTTTTGTCTTCCACTTCTAGCATTGCTTGATGAAAATTAGGATCAAATTTTTCATTTATACATTTAATTGATTCAATTCCATTTTTTTTAAAAATGGAAGTTAAATCTTCTTTTAATATTTTAATTCCACTTATTACCTTATCAAAATCTTTGTTGTTTTTTATTTTAGGATCTTTTTCAAATGAATCAATTGCTCTGTCAATGTTGTCTAAAATGGCCAAATTTTCTAAGGCAAAATTAAAACCTCCAAATTCAAATGCTTCTTGTTTTTCTTTTTCAAATCTTCTTCTTTGATTTTCCAATTCCGCAATAGATCTTAGCAACTTATCTTCCGTATCTTTTAATTTATTACCAATATCCTCTTCCTTTTGAGAATCTTCTTGAGAATTTTCTTGGGCTTTTTCTGCCTCTATTTTGCTCTTTTCTTTGTCCGATTTGTCCATTACCATTAATATGGTATTAATTATTAAATTTTCCAGGGCTAAGTGAAAAAAATTAACAAAATTGTTATTGGAACAAATAATGAAGGAAAATTTAGGGAAATATGTAGATTATTGCCCAAAAATATAAAAAAAATTTCTTTAAAAGATTACAGAATAAAAAGTCCTCCAGAAACAGGAAAATCTTTTCATGAAAATTCGGTTATTAAGGCCAAGTATTTTTCCAATCTTCTAAATTTACCATGTCTTTCAGATGATTCAGGATTAGAAGTGGATATTTTAGACAATCAACCAGGAATATTTTCTTCGAGATGGGGAGGAAAGAAAGGAGATTTTAACTTAGCAATTAATAAAGTATTAAATCAAATGAAAAAAAAGAGCAAAAAATGGAAGATAAAAAATAAAGCCAAATTTGTTTGTTGTATTACTCTTTATTGGCCTGATAATAAATTTTTTTCTGCTAATGGAATAGTTAATGGAAAAATTATAGATAAAAAAAAAGGCAGTAATGGTTTTGGATATGATCCAATATTTGTCCCGAATGGTTTTAAAAAAACTTTTGGAGAAATGGACTTAGAGGACAAAATGAAAGTGGATCATCGACACGAAGCGTTTAAAATTTTAAATAGTATTTATTTCAGTCAATTTTATTAAATTTTTTATTTTCAATTTGATATAATTTTAAATTTTGATAATTAATATTTTTATCAATTATAAAATTGCCTTGCATACCTGAAAATTCTATATTGTTAAAATCTTTTATTTTAAAGCCTTTGTTTTTGCTCCAGATATAATTAATTATACCAATCGCGTCGTAAGCTAAGACAGAAAGATTGTTAGCCGGGCTGTCATATTCATTAAAATATTTTTTTCTGAAAGTATCAAATTTTTCCCTATCTATAGATGGGAATAATAATTTTTCTGAAGATCTTTCAGTAAATAAATTTTCATCAAACCATTGATTTGCTGATAAAAAGGTAGCATTTTTATTAGTTACATCAACAAATAAAAAAGAATTCAAAATACTTTTTAGGCGGTCTCCAAAATCAATAATTACAACGGAATCAAAGTTTATTTTTCCAAGCGTATCCCTTAATAATAATTGTTTTAGTTCATTTTGATCTTCTATCTTTTCAGAATTTTCTATTTTTTTAATCCTAGATTTTAAATTTATTTTTCTTTGTTTATAATTTGTTATTTTTTCTATTTGACTAGTAATTTTTTTGGGGTCTGTTTCATAATTTATAGTTTTAAAATAGGTATGTTTTTTTATTTCATTCGAATTTTCTATAAAATCTAAAAAACGATTATCGGGATACAAAAGTATTGTTTTTTTATATTCATTTTTTTTTAAGTATGAATTAATTTTACGCATTTGTGATTCTATATTGACACCAAAATTTATTACGTTTTTTGAATATTTTTTTGAGTTATTTGTTAGTGAGAGAAAAATTATTTCTTCATATTTTTCAAGGCTTTCTAAATTGTCATACAAAATTGGCCCAATTACAATTTTTACTCCAGTATTTTTTAAATAAGTTAATGCGGCATTTTTTTTCTCTAAAGTATCTCCAATGTCTACCGGATATATTTTAAGATTTTTATCATCAATATCTTGCAGGGCAAGTTTTGCCGAATTTAGTACAACCTTTCCTATTTTTTTTTGTGCTCCTTTTAAAGGAACCAATACACCAATCTTTAATATATTTTCTTCCTGCGATTTAGTTTCTTGGGTAAGAGCTCTATTAATATTTAATGTAAAGAGAAAATAAGTTAATATAATTATTGTAAAAGTTTTTTTCATTTAAAATATAGAAATATAATATTACATAATGCACATTTCGGAAAAAAAAAGCAAAATAAAATCAACCATAAAGTACAATCCTGGCCTTTATGTGGTTTCTACTCCAATTGGTAATTTGGAAGATATTACCTTCCGGGCTTTGGAAGTTTTTAAAAATTCAGATATCATATTTTGCGAAGATACCAGGAGATCTCTTAAATTAATGAATTACTATAATATTAATAAAAAATTATTTGCCTATCACAAATTTAATGAAAAAAAATTAACTCATAAAATTGTAGATGAAATAAAAACGGGAAAAGTGATATCTCTAATTTCTGATGCCGGGACTCCGTGTATTTCAGATCCAGGAAGAGAAGTAATTCAGGAATGTTTAAAATCTGGAATAAAAGTTTATCCCATTCCAGGACCTTCTGCAATCACCTCTGCGTTAAGTGTTAGCGGAATGGATGGAAAGTTTTTCTTTTATGGTTTTTTACCTCAAAAAAATAAGGAAATTGAAAGAGATTTAAATAATTTAACAAAGATTAATGCTTCCATTATATTTTTTGTTGCTCCTCAAAAGATAAAGAATTTTATCAATTTAATTAAAAAATATTTTTCCAATAAAGAAATATTTATTGCTAGAGAAATGACAAAAATACATGAAAATTATATCAAAACCAATATTTCAAATTTAAACGAATCGGATATTTTAGACAAAGGAGAAATAACAGTTATTTTATCCAACTTTCAAAATGAAAAACGTGATGGCAACCAAATAAATGAAAAATTAATAGAAAAAATTAAGTTTTTATTAACAAAATTTAGTAGCAAAGATGTTGCCGATTATATATCAAAAGATAAAGGTGTTTCTAAGAATGAAATTTATAAAATATGTTTAAATTTAAAAAAGTAGGTTT
>CAZKXT010000065.1:0-4058 GCA_964556965.1 uncultured Alphaproteobacteria bacterium
AAGCTGCCATCCCGACATTCTTTCTTTTATCAATTGAATATTTTTTATTTTCCAATCTTTAGATGTGTTAACATTTGCCCATCTCTTTTTGTCTTCGTTAGTTCTGGCGCACCCATAACAATACCCGGTTCTTGGATCACTCCGACAAATGCTGATGCAAGGTGAAACAATTTTGTCTGTTTTGTAATTATTATTGCTATCCATGCTGATACTATTGGCGCGCCCGGAAGGATTCGAACCTCCGACCCACGGTTTAGAAAACCGTTGCTCTATCCAGCTGAGCTACGGGCGCACTTTAATGAGTTATAAATTAAATTTATCCCAATTTATATCTAATTTTTTATCATTCAAAATAGTATTAATTATAGTAATCATTAAAGGCAGTTTTGTTTCATCAAAATCTTTTTTGACTTTACTGCCTATTTCAAAAATCAATTCCGCCCCTTCAACTGTAACATTCGGCATTTTTGTTTTTTTTGCTTCTTGAAAAGTCAAACCTTGTCCTAAATATTTGCCCATTTTACTATTTCTTCCTCCATCAGCGCTTACGTACAAATCCGCGATACCGGCAAGTCCAATGACTGTTTCTTTCTTTCCTTTTAATTTCTCAGTAAAAATGACCATTTCATCAATGGATTGTTGGATTAAACCCGCGGCTGCATTTAAATCTTTACTAGAACCAATTCCCATTGAAAAAATATTTTTGACTGCCGCACAAACTTCAACCCCTATAACATCATCCGTTGTTGATATATGATAATAATCTGTTGATACAAGTTTTTTGATTTCGTTTACTACACTAATATTTGTATTCGCGAATACAACTGATGTGTGAACTTTTTTTGCCAAACCTTTTGCTAAACAAGGTCCGCCCGCTGCAGAAATATTCGTTTTTTTAATTCCATTTTCTCTTAAAATTCTTTCCATTTTGTGAGCTAAAATTTCATAATTATTATTATTAATGGATAATCCTTTGGTAAGTATTAATATAGGAATATTATTTTTTAATACTTTGGAAAGTTGTAAAGACGCCCATTCAATTCCTTTTGAAACTACAGCAACAACAATTAGATCAACTTTTTTATTAATTTCTTCACTTAAATTTTTAAGTTTTAAAAATTTAACATTTTTTGCAATAGCGCAATCAAGGATGGGATGTTTTTTTTGTGAATTGATTAAATCAATAAAATCATCTTCTAGATGAGTTCCAATGATTGTAACATCATGATTGTTATCAGAACAAGGATAAGAAAACGCCGTTCCCATAGAACCAGCACCTAAAATGATTATTTTTGCCATATGTTATTCTCTTATTATAAACTTTTTAAATAAAATTAATACTCCCAATAATTCAAATTTTCCCAAAATCATAAAAATAATGAGAGAAATTTTAGAACCATGGTTTAAATTAAAAAAATTCAAATCTGACAAATTATATATTGATGATGCTAAAGTGTTTGTTAATGTCAATATAGAAAGAGTGAATGCATTTTCTAAATCTGGAACTCCAACTGTTAGCAATCCTGCTAATATAAATAATAACAGCAAAAAAGTAATAAAAATAAAAAATGAAATCTTCTCATCATCCTCTTGAACTTTTAGATGACCATAAAACAATTTTTTATTTATTACATTTAAAGGTCTCGATGCTTTGCTTAGTTCTGTCATTGAATGTTTAAACAAAACATAAACTCTTATAAATTTCAGACCAGAAGATGTGGAAAGTGCTGAACCGCCTAAAATAGTTAATGTAATCAATAGAAAGTAATAATTGGACTGCATATCCTGAAAGGCAATACCCGAAGTAGAAAAACTGCTTGTTATAACTAATAAAGTTTTGGCAAAAGATTCGTCCAAATCCGATATGAAATAGAAAAACATCAAAAAGATAAACAAAATTGTAATTAAATAAAAATCTTCAAAAAATTCTCTTATTTGAAATTTGTTAATTATTGCTTTTGGAAAAAAATATATATTTAGTATTGGAAAAATTAAAGTGATAGATAAAATTAATATCTGTAAATCATTTTTTACTATATCGCTTAAGTTGTTTTGAGTTAAAAATCCACCCGCTGATATTATGGAGAGCGTTAAATTGAACCCATCAAAAAACCTTACCCCCGAAAACATCATTAAAAAAAATACAAAGGAAGATAAAACAAGATAAGGAATAATTATTTTTGTACAATTCCCAAAAAAATCAGAATAAAAGTTGCTTGTATCAAAATCTTGATTAACTAAATATGAAGGATTTATTTTTATTTTTCTATTTCCCAAAACTGAAACTATAGTAACTAAATAAAATATTCCTCCTAACCATTGGGAAGAAGATCTCCATATTAACAAGGGTTGATTAATATTGTCTAGATTTTGAATAATGGAAAATCCAGTGCACGAAAAACCAGAAATAGATTCAAAATATGAATTCATAAAACTAAAATTATGAATGCTGTAATTAAATGGTATTGAAATTAGTAATGGAATAAAGAAAAACCCAATTATTGATAAAAATAATTGATCATACAAATTAAGGTTTTTTGAAAATTTATTTCCTATAAAAAACAAAAGTAGGCCAATAGAAAAAGAAATTGCCAAACAATAAAAATATGAACTTAGATCTAGTAAAAAATTAAAATATAATGAATATAATATATTTAATATGCTAAAAAAACCTACGACAAAGGAATAGATTCCCAAATAAAATAAAATTCCTTTAAAATTCATTTTTTAAAATGAACTAATCCTAAAAAGATTTTCAACTATACTCAGTTGATCCCTTTTGCACAAAAATACAACGAGATCTTTTTTTTCAAACTTAAATTTGGAATTGGGTATAATTACTTCTTTTTTCCGAACTACCGCTCCAATTCTAATTTCTTTTGGTAAATTTGAATCTTTTATTGATGTATTTATTAATTCAGAATCTTCTAAAATTTCTGCTTCTATAAACTCATACTCTCCATCAAGTAAAGTATAAACGGTTTGAATAGTGCCTTTGTGTACGTGTTTAAGAATTGTTGATACCGTCATCATTCTTGGATCTACCAGATCATCGATATTTAATGATGATTGTAAAAGACTGTAATTTTGTTTGTTTACTAAAGCTATAGTTCTTTTATTGGTCCCAGATCTTTCGGCCAAAACGCTTGCCATGATATTGTCTTCGTCATCGTTGGTTAGACATAATACCGTTTCGATTTCATCTAAATTTGCCTCTTTTAAAATTGCCTCATCCAAACCATCCCCATTTATAACTATGGTATTATTTAACTCGCTAGCAATTAATTCTGCCCTTTCTTTATTTTTTTCAATTATTTTTATTCTTATGCCTTCGACTGTTTCTTCTAAATCTTTGGCTAAATTAAAACCAATGTTACCCCCTCCTATAATTAATATTTTACTTGCTTTAGTTTCTTCGTGACCAAAGATTTGCAAAAGTTTGTTTAATTGATCTGATTTCACAACAAGATACGCTTTGTCACCAACTATAATTTTGTCTTGCTTTTTTAAAATTACAAATTTTCCATTTCTAACTACGCCCAATACATTTGCATTTAATTTAGAATATGTTTTTGTTAATTTTTGTAATTCGGTATTTACTATTGGACATTTTTCGTCGATAGCAATTTCCAAAACTTTTATTTTATCATCTGCAAATGGAACGTTGTCTAATGCTCCGGGCGCTTCAAGTTTTCTCTTTAAAGATTTGGCCACTTCCAATTCTGGCATAATTATTACATCTATCGGTAGATTGGATTTGCTATATAGCTTATTCCACTTTGATCCAAGAAATTCTTGAGACCTAATTCTGGCAATTTTTTTTGAAATGTTAAAAATAGAATGAGCAATTTGACATACCACCATATTAGTTTCATCGTTTCTTGTAACGGCAATAATCATGTCTGTTTCATTTGCTCCTGCTTTATCTAAAACAGAGGGGAAACTTGCTCTTCCTACAATTCCTTTAACATCCAAGGTGTCATTAATCTTCTGAATAAGTTCGCTAGATTGATCAATAACAGTTATTGAATGACCTTGAGCTGACAATTGTTTTGATA
>CAZKXT010000066.1:0-3994 GCA_964556965.1 uncultured Alphaproteobacteria bacterium
TCTTTATATTTTGGACAAATTACTCTTTCTCCCAGTTCAAAATCATAATTCATAATAGCAAGATCCTTTATTTTATAATATATATATAAAAATGGGAAAAATACAATTTAACACTATCGGATTAGATAAAAAACCCAAGGACTGCCATGTTGTTGTGGCAATGTCCGGGGGCGTGGATTCTTCCACAGTGGCGGGAATGATGAAGCAAGAAGGTTATAATGTGACTGGAATAACTTTAAAACTTTATGATGATGGAAAAACGTCTTCTTCTCATAATAATAGACAATGTTGTGCTGGCCAGGATATTATGGATGCAAAAAGGGTATCAGAAAAACTTAATATAGATCATAAAATTCTATACTATCAAAATAAATTTAAAAAAGATGTTATTGATAACTTTGTTGATGCATATACTAAAGGAGAAACGCCAATTCCTTGTGTTCAATGTAATCAAACGGTTAAATTTAGAGATTTATATTCTTATGCAAAAGAATTAAAAGCAGATGCTTTAATCACCGGACATTATGTTGACAGACTTAAAGTTAATGGAAAAGCGTTCATGTATAGAGCTAAAGATTTGCAACGAGATCAAAGTTATTTTTTATTTAATACCACACAAGAGCAGTTAAATTTTTTAAGATTTCCATTGGGCAAATTAACAAAAACAGAAACTAGAAAAATTGCGAGCAAGCTCAATTTAAATGTTGCCAACAAACCTGACAGCCAAGATATTTGTTTTGTTCCCAATGGAGATTATGCTTCAGTAATAAAAAAATTTAAACCAAGCTCGTTTAAAAAAGGCGATATAGTTGATCTCAAAGGTAATAAAGTGGGCGAGCACCAAGGTATAATTAATTTTACGATAGGACAAAGGAAGGGCATAAAGGTCGCCGGAGAAGAACCTTTTTATGTTTTGAAAATTAATGCAAAAAAAAACCAAATAATTATTGGTCCCAAAGATGCTTTAGGAATAAGCAAGATTTTTTTGAGAGAATTGAATCTATTTGAAGATGTGTCCAAATGTTCAGATATTTTTGTTAAAGTTCGCTCTACAGGAAAATTTTTGAAATCCAAAATAACTACGCAAAGTCAAAATGTGACGGTTCATCTCCAGTCAAAAGAAACCGGAGTTTCTCCTGGACAAGCTTGTGTGTTTTATAAACAAGATGAGTTTGGAGATAAAGTTTTGGGTGGTGGATGGATATCTTCCACCTCCAATTGATTATCCCCATTATTAACAGAGCTTAATAAGTCTTTTTTTCAATTAAAAGGTGATGCCTACAACCCTATTTTTTTTATAGTATGGATTCGAATTAAGAGGCAACTCTTAACTGGCCAGTTGAGGAAAGACCGAGAGGTAGAAGCTCAACGGGCAGAAAGTCTCACAGAGTAGCGCTTAACATAGTGAGGCGGCGGCTTGGCGGTAGCGCATCAACGACGAGCCAAAACTTAGTTCACGCACCTTTCAGGTGTGTGAACCAGGGTTTTTTAACCAGAAGAAGTGACTCAATAAATAGAAAAGCAAAACTCCCAAGAAGTAATCCCATTCAAGAGCATGCTTGAAGTGCTTATGTCCGTCCGCAGCAAGAAAAGGTATACTTGCTATTGCCGCCACAACCAAAACAGAGACTAATATAATCTTAAAAATTAATATTTTTTTTGAAATTAAGTTAGTTAGCTGTGATCTGATTTTATAAAAATTTAAAACTAGCAATGTTTGAGCTGTTATTTCAAATATCACAAAGGACAACATAACAACTCTTCGGAATAGTTTATAAATTTGAATGTCAAATTTTATCCCAAGAAATATAGAATGTAGAACGAGCATCAATGCCGACGCTATTCCAAAGAATTTGAAATATTTTGAATAGTTGTTTACTTCATCGATTTTATTTACAAGAACGCTGTAGCTGCTCCAAAATTTAAAAAGAAAAAAGGCAGTCAAAAACATAGCTGGTTTGAAAATTAGATATGTGGGAAAGACACGAGCTGTTCTGCTGATAGATGTTCCGCCGTCAAAATATGGAAATGTGGGACCAATTCCGTCACCTGGAGTTAAAAATTGTTGGAAATAAATAACAAATATCAGGCACGCATTTACAGCAACAAAGGGTACTATAAATATCCAAATACTTAGCTTTTTTATTGTATTGAGCGGATTCAATTATATTACTTTTTCTTATTTTTTTTTCTAGCTCTTCTTTTTTTAGAGCCCATTTTTCTTCTGCCTCGGTGTTTTTTTGGGTACCCCATAATATATTCCTCCTAAATTACTATTACTGTTGACCTTGTGATTTGGATATAGCATTCTGCGTTAGAGTTATCAATATTAAATACTCGTCAGAATATAATGGAAAAAGAAAAATTTTTTCGTAATAGATTAGCTTTAATTACACTTCTGTCAGCCTGTGGAATTGTTGCTGTATCCATGGGTCTTCGCCAAACTTTCGGCTTATTTTCTGATTTTTTTGTTAGAGATTTACAGGCCACTGTTACAGAATTTGGTTTAGCAATTGGTATACAAATGCTTATGTGGGGAGTTTTTGCTCCTATTTTTGGAGCTATGGCAGATAAAATAGGAGGAAATAAAGTTACAATCATAGCTTTTATTTTTTTTGCGCTAGGAATTTATTTTCTTTATGCGGGACCTAACACTGGTATTTTTTTTCAAATTAACCTTGGTTTATTGATTGGAATTGGATTGGGAGGAACGGCTATTAGTGTTCAGATAGGAGAAGTGGGTAAACACTTTCCGAATAAAACTAGAGGATTAGCCATTGGAATCGTTGTGGCCATGGCATCTATAGGCTATTTTTTCTCTCCCTTATACACAAAATTTGCTTTATCAGAATTTGGTTGGGAAAAAACACTACAGACTTATTTGTATTTTATCTTTTTTGGTATAGTTGCTGGTATTTTTCTTTTTCCAGTTAAAAAAAACAATGGAACAAATAACAAAATCAAAGTGGATGAACAAACAATCGGGGAAGCATTAAAAGAAGCGTTTAATCATAAAGGTTTTATACTTTTGGCTTTTGGTTTTTTTGTTTGTGGATTTAATATCACTTTAGTTGCGGCACATATACCTGGATATATTCAAGAAAGAGGTTTTGAAGCCTGGACTGCCTTTGCAATTTTATCACTAATAGGTTTATTTAATGTGTTCGGCACTTTGACTTTTGGTTACTTATCAGGAAAATACAGCAAGAAAATTTTGCTAAGTATTTTATATTTTTCACGCGCAATAATAATGATCACTTTTTTACTTCTACCTCCCTCAACTTATGTGGCTCTAGGTTTCGGGATGGTTTTTGGTTTTCTCTGGTTGGCTACCATACCGCCAACGAACGGTATTATTTCTCAAATTTTTGGCACTAAATATTTAGCCATGTTGTATGGAGTTGTATTTTTCAGTCATCAAATAGGATCTTTTTTAGGTGCTTATCTAGGAGGATATTTTTTTGATCAATATGGTTCTTATGATTATGCATTCTATGTTTCAATAGGATTAGCGTTCTTTGCCACGCTAGTTCACTTGCCGATCGACGAAAAGCCTGTTATGAGACTTTCTAGTACACAGGAAGTATAATGAAAAAAATACTCATTATGGGTTTACCAGGTTCTGGAAAAACAACTTTAGCTTCAAAATTGGTACCTCTGCTAAATGCAAAATGGCTCAATAACGATAAAGTAAGGAGAGAAGCTAATGACTGGGATTTTTCTGCAGAAGCAAGAATAAGACAAGCAAAACGGATGGCTGATCTTGCCGAAAAATATAAAAAAGAAGGTCGTTATGTCGTTGCAGATTTTATTTGTCCAACCCCAAAGGCAAGAGAATTATTTAATGCAGATTATGTTGTTTGGGTAGACACAATTGATAAAGGCAGATTTGATGACACAAACGCAATGTTTGTAAAACCTGAAAAGTTTGATTTTCGTGTAACCACACAAAATGCAGAGGTATGGGCAACTCAAATAGTGGAGAAAATAAAAT
>CAZKXT010000067.1:0-3981 GCA_964556965.1 uncultured Alphaproteobacteria bacterium
GACTCTGGTATATTAAATTTATACCTATATTTTTCATAATTCCAATGTGAATTAAATACAAAATAATCTATTTTATTAAAATAATCTTTTGATTTTATATTTTGTACTTCCGACATATTTACAAAATGGTGAAGCCAAAGTATATTTTTTCTTTCTGGATCGATCAATTTTGGATCGGTATTATTTAAAATAAGATTAATACCTTTAAACATATCCTCTGGTACGTATTTGAGTAATAAACGAAATTGACTTTCACTCCCTCCAAAAGAATCGTTTTTGATTCTTCCTAATAGTCTTTTTTTTTCTGACATATTATTATTTTTTAAAATAAATTTTATTTACTACAAAAGCTACAATTAAAATAATAAAAAAAGCTATCAATGGCAAAAAGATGTCTGGGGATTGAACAATAGTAATAAAATCAAGTTTATCACTTTCTTTTATAACATTGCCCAGCCCCGACCCGATTGCTACAGTAATAAACATTGCGGGAACGCTTCCAAGAAAAGTGGCAACAAAATAATTTTTTACCTTCATATTAAATAGGACAGGTAATATATTTTGAATTGTGTAGGGCGTGCCACCCCCGCCAATAAATCTAAAACACATAAAATAAAATAATTCATTTTTTTGAAAAATATGTGTCAGATAGTTAAATTTTTTAGAAAGTTTTTGTTCAATTATATTTGCAAAAAAATATCCAGCAAGAATATATAAAAGTGTTGCTCCAATGGTTGTTGAGGTAACCGATATTATTGTTCCCCACCACTTTCCGAAAATAAGCCCAGAAAAAATCAGTAATGGAGTAGCCAAGCCTAAAAACCAAACCCACACAACAGAAAATAAAAAAAAGACAATTGCTAGATAAAAAAAATGATTTTCCTTATAAGTATCCAGTGTTGATTTTTGAGATCTTATAAAATCATAATCCATTAAATTTTCAATACCCACCGAGAATAATACCCACGAAAGAAAGCAGATTAAAACTATTAAATAAATTGTCCCTATAACTATTTTAAAAGGCAAAGATTTTAAGTTCATAAAGTAATTTTTATGCTGTACTTATTACGCTCGATTACCTATAAATATCAAAAATTTTCGAAAACAACTAAACAATAATTATGAAAAGAACGTACCAACCAAGCCGCCTTGTAAGAAAAAGAAGACACGGATTCAGGTCCAGAATGAAAACCAAGGGAGGGAGAAAGACAATTGCCAGAAGAAGGGCAAAAGGACGTGCCAAACTTTCTACCTAGATGTAATGGTTAAATTTTTAAGTTTAAAAAATAATAACGACTTTAGAAAAATTTTGAGAGAAAAAAAGAAGGAATGTAATTATTTCACAGTGTTCTTCTCAAAAAAATTATCCAAAAAACAAAAAGGTGTTTTAAATATAAGTTTTATTAGTAAAAAAAAAATAGGCAATGCAGTTAAAAGAAATAAAATTAAAAGGAAAATAAGATCTGCAGTTATGAAACTAATAAAAGAAAGTAAAAAAATTAACCTTGATTATACTTATGTGGTTTTTGGGAAAAGTGCTGCTTACAATGAAAATTTTAATTTAATTTATGAAAGCGCATTAAAAACATTTGGAAAAATTCTGAAAGAACAAAAATGAAAATTTTAAATTCAATTTTAATTTTTTTTATTAAAATTTATAAATATTTTATATCTCCATATCTTCATTCGAATTGTAGATATCTTCCAACCTGTTCGGAATATTTTATTGAGTCACTAAAGTTGAATGGACCATTAGTTGGATCATGGATGGGTATAAAAAGAATTTGTAAATGTCACCCTGTGAGATGG
This sequence comes from uncultured Alphaproteobacteria bacterium, assembly GCA_964556965.1. GTDB lineage: Bacteria > Pseudomonadota > Alphaproteobacteria > Pelagibacterales > Pelagibacteraceae > CAZKXT01. The sequence goes on from CAZKXT010000067.1 coordinate 1,810, forward strand.
TTGGGAGGCGGAGATGGATTTGATCCTCCAAAAAAAATCAAGTTAAGGAAATTTTAAATAAATGGAAAATAAAAACGTTCTAATTGCAATTGTATTATCAAGCTTGGTGTTGATCTTCTGGGCAACTTTTTTCCAACCTCCTCCTGTTGAGCGAAAAGTGAATGAACAACAAATAACCAAAAATCAAGAAACCGAATCTCCTTCTGTTGACGTTGACGGAAACCAAGGAGATGTGGCCAATGAAATTACAAGAGATGAAATAATCAGCGGTACAAAAAGAATTAAAATTGAAAATCAAAATATTGAAGGATCCATATCATTACAAGGAGCAATCATAGATGATGTTATTTTTAAAAATTATAACGAAACTTTAAATGGAAAAGATAAAGTTGTATTTTTAAATCCAAAAAATTCTCAAAAAGAATATTTTATTGAAACTGGATGGGCAGCTGGTGGAGATGAAAAAGTAAAATTACCTTTGATTAATACTATTTGGAAAACTAAGGGAAACAATATATTAACACCGAATAATCCAGTAATACTTGAATGGGATAATGGGGAAGGTTTAATTTTTACAAAAAAAATAGAATTAGATGATAAATTTTTATTTAAAATAACTCAGGAAATAAAAAATAATTCAAATAAGTCGTTTCAATTTTATCCTTACGCACAAATAAATAGAAAAGGGAAACCAGAGGGAAGACAAATATATATCTTGCATGAAGGCTTTCTTGGTGTGTTTGGGGAAGAATTGAAAGAAGAAAATTTTGATGATATTGAAAAAGAAAAATTTACAATAAACAGCTCAAAAGGTTGGCTAGGTATTACTGACAAATATTGGTTAACCGCAATTGTTCCTGAAAAAAACTCCGAATTTAAAGCAGAATTTGTTGCAAAAAATGAAAAATACAGAGCCAATTATATAATTAAAAATCCAAAAATATTAAACCCAGGAAACTCTATTAATAATGAAATAAAAGCTTTTGTGGCTGCTAAAGAAGTTGCCGTCATTGATAATTACGCAGAAAAATTAAATATAGAAAAGTTTGACTTAGCAATAGATTGGGGCTGGTTTTATTTTTTCACAAAGCCTTTGTTTTTTGTAATTGATTACTTCTTCAAACTGACTGGAAACTTTGGGGTAGCAATAGTTATTTTAACAGCCTGCATAAGGATAGTTTTTTTTCCATTAGCCAACTATTCATTTCGTTCAATGGCTAAAATGAAAGTTTTACAACCAGAAATGATCAGGCTTAAAGAATTACACAAAAATGACAAAGTAAAACTACAGCAGGAAATGATGGCGCTTTACAAAAAAGAAAAGGTAAATCCAATTTCCGGGTGTCTTCCAATCATGATTCAAATACCGTTCTTTTTTGCAATTTACAAAATGCTGTATGTTACTTTGGAAATGAGACATCAACCTTTTTTCGGCTGGATCAAAGATTTATCAGAGAGAGATCCTACTTCGATATTTAATTTATTTGGGCTGATTCCTTGGGATCCTCCAAGCTTTCTGATAATTGGAATTTGGCCAATTTTAATGGGTCTAAGTATGTTTATTCAACAAAAGCTTAATCCAACTCCGCCTGATCCTATTCAAGCAAAAATTTTTATGTTTTTTCCTATTTTCTTAACAATAATATTAGCTCCATTTCCATCTGGGTTGGTGGTTTATTGGACGATCAATAACATATTAACTATATTGCAGCAGTGGATTATTATGAGAAAAACCACAGTAAAGACGGTCTAAAGAATGCTTCCTGCTGAAAATTTAAATAGCGACATAAAAAAATTTTGGCCCAAAAATGGACCTTCTATTTTAGAAGTAGAAAAATACATTAAAAAATATTCAAAAGAAAAAATTGTAATCAAGTGCGGCGGCAAAGTTCTGTTGGATAAATCTCTTTTAAATAGCCTAATTGAAGATGTGGCAATTTTAAAAAAATTGGGATTAACTCCTATCCTTGTGCATGGAGGTGGCTTGGGAATTAAAAAAAAATTAGATGAGCAAAATATTCAAAGTAAATTCGTCATGGGATTAAGAGTGACCGACGATAAGATGATTGGAATTGTAGAAGACGTAATGATTAACTTTAACAAAAAAATTGTTAAGGCTCTAAAAGAAAAATCGTGTAAAGCAAAATCCATAACGGTAAAAGAAAATAATGT
>CAZKXT010000068.1:0-2599 GCA_964556965.1 uncultured Alphaproteobacteria bacterium
GCCACATTTCCTTTTCCAGTCTGTAATATTTTAAGTTTATTGAAATTTTGTTTACTAATCAGTTCCTGAATTTTTTTATAACTATTAATCTCAAAGGCTCTTGGAAGTGATTGTTTTTTCTGTAATTTTAGATAAAGATTAAGCGTATTATAACAACCAACAATACCTGCAAATCTTCCGAAACCCAAATACCTATAAGCATTTACAGAATTGTCTCTGATATTCTCATAGTCAATTAATGTGATATTTTTTCTAATTATCTCTTTTAGAAGTTCTTTTTTTTCTACTCCTGGAGTTCCTTGTGTGCCTTCTGAATTATTTTTATTCATTTTGATTGTGTGAGAAAAAAATAAATAAGTCTTGTTTGCGATAAGTTTATTTATATTAACTTCTTTAACACCCAAAATAATATTAGCTTCACTAATATCAGATTTAATTACACCTCCTGCTTTTAAATAATCCTCGTCCTTGAAACATCTATTTTTTGATGGTTCGACTATTATTTTTAAATTTGAAAATTTTTTTAATAGATGTGTTACTTGCTTGGGAGTTAAAGGTGTTCTATTATCATCTTTTCTAGACTCAGAAATAATAGCCAATGTTAACGACATATAATTTCATTATTTTCCATATTTTTTTAATCTTATATCGCCTGTTCTTGCGTGAGCTTCCATACCTTCGGCTCTACCCAGTCTAGCTGCAGTTGCCCCAACAACTTTGTTAGCCTCTTTAGTCATTCTTTGAAAGGTTAAACATTTTATAAATTTTCCAACGTACAAACCGCCAGTATATTTTCCTGCTCCTTTTGTTGGTAAAATATGATTAGGTCCAGAACATTTATCCCCATATGCGACGGTTGTTTCCTCTCCCAAAAATAATGATCCATAATTTTTTAATCTTTTTAACCACCAGTCCAATTTTTCAGCATGCACTTCTAAATGTTCCGCAGCGTAGTTGTCGCTAACACTAGCCATTTCTTCTTTAGTATCACATAGTATTACCTCACCATAATCTCTCCATGCTGGTTTAGCGCTGGTTTTAGGCCCTTCAGGCAAGTCTTCGATCAATTCAGGAATTCTTTTAATAACATACTCTGCTAATGATTTGTCAGTGGTAATAACCCAGCCTGGAGAATTATATCCATGCTCTGCTTGACCTACTATATCGACCGCAACAATTTCCTTATCTGCTGATTTGTCTGCTATTATTGCAATTTCAGTAGGACCTGCAAAAAGATCAATGCCCACCTTTCCAAATAAAATACGTTTAGCCTCTGCCACATACTGATTTCCAGCGCCAACTAAAAAATCAACTTCTGGATTATTAAAACATCCATATGCCATCGATGCAATTGCAGCAATTCCTCCTAAATTTAAAATTACATCTGCTCCACAAAGATTAGCCGCATAAATAATTCCAGGGTGAGCTCCATTCTTATCCTTTGGCGGACTTGCACAAATTATGGTTTTAACTCCAGCAACTTTAGCTGGAGTTATAGCCATTGTTGCTGATGAAATGTGAGCATAGCGTCCTCCAGGTATATAACAACCCGCAGTGTTGACAGGAATAAGTCTTTGTCCCGCAAATAATCCTTTGGAAAGTTCTACTTCAAATTCATTGTTCATGCTTTTTAACTGATATTCGGCAAATTTCCTGATTCTTTCATGAGCGAATTGAACGTCGTCCTTGGTTTTTTGATCAACCTTTTTTATTGCATCTTCAATCTTTTCTTTTGATAAAATAATCTCTCCTTCATATTTATCGAATTTTTTTGTTATTTCTTTAATAGCTTCTTCTCTTCTTTTTTCTATATCGTTAAGAATTTTTTGGACAACTGTGCGAGTTTTTGTATCGTCAGTTGATGGATTTTTAATTGCTCTTTTCAGATATTTTACAGTCATTTATTTACAAATATTAATTGTTATGAAAATATTATTAATTTAGTATATAAATACAATATGTATCTTAAAAAAACAAATTTAAAAAACAAAACTGCATTAGTGACTGGCGCTGGAAAAGGGATAGGAAAAGCTTGCGCCATCGCTTTGGCTGAAGCTGGCGCTAATCTTATAATCTTAAGTAGAACAAAAAATGACTTAGATAAAGTTGCTAACACAATAAAAAAATATAAATCTAAATGCATTAGTTACGTTTGTGATGTTACAAACTACAATCAAATTAAAAACATTATCAATAAACAAAAAAAAATCGATATTTTAGTTAATAATGCTGGAACTAATATTCCAGAAAAATTCACTAAGGTTCAAAAAAAAGATATGGAATACATGGTTAGGTTGAATACTATTTCAACGTTTCACGTAGCTCAATTATGTTCTTTAAAAATGCTTGAATTTAAAAATAGAAAAAAAATTGGCGCCTCCATCATAAACATGTCGTCTCAGATGGGTCACGTTGGTGGACCAACTAGAAGTGTATATAATATGACTAAATTCGGATTAGAGGGATTAACAAAAGGAATGGCTATTGATTTAGCAAAAAATAATATACGGGTAAATACTGTGTGCCCTACATTTGTAGATACTCCTATGGTCAAAAAATTTATTAAAAAAGATAAACATTTTAAAAAAGAAATGCTTAA
>CAZKXT010000068.1:2699-3903 GCA_964556965.1 uncultured Alphaproteobacteria bacterium
TGTGTAACCGCCGGTATAGTTGATCTTTTTATGTTCAATTTATCTATGCCAAAAAGATTTTTTTCTTCTTGATTCATTTCCCTCCTAATTGATTTGTTAACACCGGCCACTAAAAGCATATATGGGCTATCACAATTAAGCTCAAACCATTCTGCCAGATCTTCTCTTGTCACTGATGGTGCAAAAGGACGAAAGCTCTCTCTAAATTTAACTTTCAAATTAAGTGTTTTTTGCATTTTTTCAGACCTAGGATCAGCAATGATTGATCTTGCACCTAGAGCTCTTGGACCAAATTCCATTTTGCCCTGAAACCATCCAATGGTTTTTGAATTGCTTAATTCTTTTGCAGTAATATCAATTATTTGTTCTTCAGAATATTTTTGAAATTTTGCTCCCAACTTTTTTAATTTTAATTCTACATTATTATCCGAATAACTTGGTCCAAGATATGCTCCTCGCATCCTATCTTCTAATGGGTAAATTCTTTTGTTATTAAGTTCTTTATGCCAAACAGACAATGCGGCGCCAAGCGCTCCTCCAGCATCTCCCGCAGCAGGTTGAATCCATATTTTTTCAAATATATTTTCTTTTAAAATTTTTCCATTGGCAACACAGTTTAGAGCTACTCCTCCGGCCAAACATAAATTTTTACTTTTGTGTTCTTTGGCCAATGATCGTGTCAACGTCAAAACTGCTTCTTCTATAGCAGCTTGAGCAGAGGCTGCTACGTCCATATGAAATTGTGTCAAAAAATTTTTTTCAGCAACTCTAACCGGATTTTTAAATAATTCTTCAAACTTTTTATTTGTCATGGTTAGTCCCGTAGCATAATTAAAATAATCCATGTTAAGTCTAAAAGAACCGTCGCTCTTCAAATCTATAAGATTATCCATGATTAATTTTTTATATTTAGGCTCTCCATATGGAGCTAATCCCATTAGTTTGTATTCGCCACTATTAACTTTAAAACCTATGTAGTAGGTGAACGCAGAATAGAGCAGGCCTAAAGAGTGAGGAAAATGTATTTCTTTTATGATCTCTAGATTATCATTTTCACCTAAAGCTACGGTTGTGGTTGCCCACTCACCTACTCCGTCTAGTGTTAAGACAACAGCATCTTTGAAAGGCGAAGGATAATAAGCACTCGCAGCATGACTAAAATGATGCTCTGAAAAAAGTAATTTTTTTTCATCATTAAAATTTT
>CAZKXT010000069.1:0-3897 GCA_964556965.1 uncultured Alphaproteobacteria bacterium
TAATTCAAGAAAATTTAGTTGATAAAATATGGAACAAAAAAAACAAAATGCAAATAAAAAAATTTTATATTCTTCCTGAAAAACACATTGGCGAAAGTTATAAGAACAAAATAAAAAGAACAATAGTTAAAATGAAATCAATGAATGTAGATAAATTATTAATCACAGCACCTGAAAACATTGCATGGTTAATGAATATGAGGGGAAAAGATTCAAAATTTTCCCCAATTCCAAATTGTAATGCCATCCTAAATCTATCAGGAGAAATTGACCTCATAGTTGATGAAAGAAAAATTGATAAAAAATTTATAAATTTCTTCAAGAAAAAAATTAGAATAATTCCTAGAAACAAAATAATAAACTATTTTATAAAATCAAAAAATAAAAGAAATAAATTCTTGGTTGATTTGCTAACATGTTCTATTTTTTATCAAAAACTTTTGGAAAATTTACAAATTCCTTATATTTGCAAATTAGATCCGATTTATTTTTTAAAAAGTATAAAAAATAATAAAGAAATATTAAATTCAAAAAAAAGTCATGTTTCTGATGGTGTCGCTTTAACAAAATTTATTTATTGGATAAAAAAAAATATTAAAAAATTAAAAATTACTGAACTGTCAGCTCAAAAAAAACTTGAAAATTTTAGAAAGAAAAACAGACATTACAAATTTCCAAGCTTCAGCACAATTTCAGGTTCTGGACCAAATGGTTCTATAATCCATTATAAGGCTAATAATAATACGAACAGATTAATAAAAAAAAGTGATATATATCTTTTTGATTCAGGTGGTCAGTATCACTATGGAACAACTGATGTAACAAGAACGATATGTTTTAAGAGCAATTTAGATAAAATGAAAAATATTTTCACAAGAGTTTTGAAGGGACATATTGGAGTAGCTCTCTACAATATTAAAAAAAACACTACTGGTAAAGAAATTGATCTTAAGGCAAGAAGTTATCTGAAAAAAATAAATTTGGATTATGCTCATGGTACTGGGCACGGTGTTGGGCATTTTTTAAACGTTCATGAAGGCCCTCATGGTATATCTAAAAACAATAGTAATAATTTTAAGGAAGGTATGATCGTTTCAAACGAGCCAGGCTATTATAAAAATAACAAGTTCGGTATAAGAATTGAAAATCTCCTTTATGTCAAAAAATACAAAAAAAAATTAAAATTTGAAAATTTGACCCTTGCGCCAATAGAAAAAGATTTAATCAATTTCAAAATGTTAAATGCTAAAGAAAAAAAATATTTAGAATTATACCACAAAAAAGTTTATTTAAGTTTGCGAAAATTTTTGAATAATAAAGAAAAAATTTGGCTGAAATCAGTTATTAACTAACCTATTCCAATTCTCCTCTAAAATAATTTCGATTTTTAAATTTTTTGCTTCCTCAATTTTTCTTTTGGTTGGTTTGCTATTTCCAACAATTAAAATATCTGTTTTCTTGTTTATGTTACTTGAAATTTTTGCTCCTTGATTTTCTGCAAAAGATTTCGCTTCAGAACGGCTCATTTTTTCTAAACCTCCTGTGAACATGACTGTTTTTCCAACAAAAATCCCTTTGAGATTTGTAGATTCTTGCCTCTGTATATTCAAATTTTTTATTAAAGATTTAATAACACTTAAATTTTTTTCATTAGAAAAAAAAATATCTATAGAATTTATCTGGCTAGCACCTATCCCATTAATAGATTTTAAATTTTCTAGATCTTTTTTTCTTTCAGAAAAATTAAATAAATTTTTAAATCTTTCAATTGAAATAAAATATTTTGATAATATTTTCGCATTTTCTTGACCTATATGCCTAATCCCTATTGAAAAAATAAATTTAGATAAAGATATTTTTTTTGAATTATTGATTGCTTTCTTTAAATTTGAAGTGGATAAATCACCCCACCCTTCTAGAAAATTAATTTTCTTATAATCAAGACTAAAAATATCTGAAGGATATTTAATTAATTTCATATTCCAAAAATTTTCTACTACTTTTTTTCCTAAACCTTCTATATTTAGAGCGTCTTTTGAAACAAAGTGTTTTAGTTTTTCTTTTAAAATTGCTTCACAATCAAAATTTGGATCAGGACATCTTGTTACTGAATCCACTTTTTTGGTTGTTGAATTAAATTCTTTAATAGTGTTTGATCCACATGATGGACATTTGGTGGGAAAAATAAATTTTTTGGAGTCTTGTGGTCTTTTTGAAAGGTCTACACTTAAAACTTGCGGAATCACATCTCCGGCTCTCTGTATCAAAATTGCATCGCCAATCCTTATGTCTTTTCTTTTTATCTCGTCTTCATTGTGCAATGTTGCATTAGAAACAATTACACCACCAACATTTATTGGTTCAATTTTTGCAACAGGGGTCAAAGCTCCTGTTCTGCCAACCTGAATTTCTATATTTTTAATTTTTGAAAAACCTTTTTCTGAAGAAAATTTATGAGCTATTGCCCAACGTGGAGAGTTTGAAACATTTCCAAGTCTTTTTTGTATGGACAAATCATCAGCCTTATAAACTAAACCATCAATATCATAATCGATTGTTGATTTCTGTCTTTCAATTTTTTCATGTATAGAAATTATTTCTTCTAAAACATTAGAGCTCTGAGACAATGGATTGATTGCAAAACCCGCTCCTTTAAGAAATTTTAATATTTCTGTTTGGGTTTTAAAAAATTTATCTGCCTGACCTATGCCGTATGCAAAAAATTTTAGTGGTATTTTTTTTGTTATTTCTGGATTTTTTTGTCTTAAGGAACCTCCCGCCGCATTTCTAGGATTAGAAAATTTATCTTCTATCTTACGAAAGTCAGATTTTTTGATATAAACCTCACCTCTCACCTCTAATAAATTGCCTGTATAATTTCCGATTAATTTTTTTGGTATTTGACCAATTGTTTTTAGATTTTCTGTTATATCTTCGCCTGTTTTCCCATCTCCTCTAGAGAGTCCTGTAATAAAATTTCCATTTTTGTATATCAAGCTTGCTGATATTCCATCAATTTTTGGTTCTATGGAAAAATAAATTTTTTTATCTTTGCTAAGGTTTAAGAAATTTTTTATTTTTTTTATAAAATCAATTATATCATCTTTGGAAAAGGCATTGGCCAAAGAAAGCATTGGCACTAAATGATCAACTTTTTTAAATTTTTTAGAAGGCTTATAACCAATTGAAAAAGATGCTGGGGTAGAGTTTTTAATAAATTTATAATTTTTTTCTAAATCGATTAATTCGTTTTTTAGTTTATCATATTTTGCATCAGAAATTATTGGATCATCGTCTTCAAAATATGCTTTGTTATATTTTTTAAACTGCTTTAGTTTATTGGTATAATCTTTTAAAATCTCTTTTTTTTTCATCACGTTTATTTGAAAAGGCCTTTTATTTTCTTTTTGATCAAGCTAGTTTTTTTCTTTTTTTTCATCTGTTTTTCTCTTTTCGCATATTCTTTGTTAAATAATTTATATGATCTTTTGTACCATTCGCTAGATTGATAATTGTAACCCAAAACAGCTGCGGTTTTTTTTGCTTCTTCAATTAGACCTATGCGATAATAGATTTCCACTAATCTATGAAGAGCTTCCTCAACATAAACACTGGTATCATATTTTTTCACTACAGTTTTAAATCTATTAATTGCCGCAATCCATTTTTCTGTTTTCATATAATATCTTCCAATATACATTTCTTTTTTTGCTAATTGATCGTTGATAAGCTCGAGTTTATAAGATGCGTCTAAAGCATAATCTGTGTTAGGAAAATTTTCATAAATAAATAATAATTTCTGCTGAGACATTAAAAGAGGTCCGAGATCTTTTTTTTCATCTAAAATTTGTTCGAAATAGCAGATTGCAATTATATAATGAGCATAAGGTATAAATT
>CAZKXT010000070.1:0-3867 GCA_964556965.1 uncultured Alphaproteobacteria bacterium
AAAACTAAACTAGAAGTCTTTGAATTAACTGCAAATAGAGCGCCAATTATAACACCTGCCATAACAAAAGCTCCAAAAGTTTTCACAAGACTAAAGTCAACGGCTTTGAATTTCATATGAGTCATTGTTGATATAATTGAATTTGGAATGATAATTAGGAAAGATGTTCCTATGGCCATATGCATAACAAAAGATTTTTCCATTCCAATAAAAGTAAATATGTAAAAAAGGATAGGAACCATTATTATGCCGCCTCCTATTCCAAAAAATCCAGCCAAAAACCCAACAACTACTGCTGATAAAATCATTGCGGTTAAAACAAGTATTATTTGATTTAGATCTAAAGCTTCTATCATGCGCTTGCCTGATTGGCTTTTTCATTGTTCTGAGCAATGTTCATTATATGTTTTGCTTTTTGAAAGTCTGAATCTCTTGCCATCATATTATCACTTAAATATCTTTTCCAATTTTTAGAACCAATTTGTCCATGATATAAACCAACAGTATGTCTCATTATGTGGTTTACCTTGGTGCCCAACTTAACTTCTTTTTCTAAATATTTTAACAATTTCTCAACCACCTCTTCTCTTGAGGGATTCTGTGTAACTTTAAATATTTCTTTTTCGATATTAACTAAAAAATAAGGATTTTGATATATAGCTCTACCAATCATTACACCGTCACATAATTTTAAATGATTTTTTATTTCTTCTGTAGTTGATATTCCTCCATTTATGATAATTTCCAAACCTGGATTTTCTTTTTTCATTTTATAAACCATTTCATAATTTAATTTTGGAATGCTTAAATTTTTTTTAGGTGACAAACCTTTTAGTATTGCTTTTCTAGCATGTAAAATAAATTTTTTACATCCGGCTTCTTTCATTTTTAGTATAAAATTGTTTAAATAATTGAAATCTTCTGTATCGTCAAAACCTATTCTTGTTTTGGCTGTAACTGGAATTTTGCAAGAGTTTATCATTTCGCTAATACATTCGGAAACCAAATCTGGTTCTTTCATTAAACATGCTCCAAATTTATTTTTTTGAACTTTCTTACTGGGGCAACCAAGATTAATATTAATTTCGTCATAGCCCATGTCTTCAGCAATTTTTGCAACTTCTGACAGTTCTTTCTTATCTGATCCGCCAACTTGTAAGGCTAAGGGTTTTTCTTCAGGGCTAAAAGATAATATTTTTTTTCTATCTCCATGAATAGCTGATTTTGTTGCCACCATTTCTGTGTAAAGCATGACGTTTTTGCTCATTAACCTTAAAAAAAATCTATCATGCCTATCAGTACAGTCCATCATAGGAGCCACCGATACAGTTCTGTTAATTTTGGTCATGATGTTTTTTATTAGAAAAATTATTATTCTGTTTTTTCTAATTTATTTTCTGTGTCAGAATCTTTGATTGAATCTTCAGAATCTTTAATTGAATCTTCGGAAGATTTTGTTTCAGATTTTTTGTTGGGCTGATTTTTTTCAACTTTGTTAGTAATATTTCTTGTTCTTTTTGAAGGCAAAACAGCTACACCACTTTTTGAGACCTCTCCTTTATATAAATTTTCAAAATCATCCCCCTCTAACTCTTCTTGCGAATCTGTTTTTTGTTCTTCTTCAGGATATCTTCTCAGTTTATTTATGGCTGAGTTTTCTAAATCTTTTATGGAAATTTTTTTTTCTGCAATTTCTCTTAAAGCAATCACAGTTTTTTTATCATTTTCTTCCGGAACCTCGGGTTTGGCTCCAACATTTAACTGAACAGTCCTCTCCTTTGCTAACAACACTAAATCATAATGATTGTGAACTTGCTCTAGACAGTCTTCAACGGTAACTCGGGCCATAGGATTTGAAATAAATAATAAAAAGACAGTGTAAAATCAAGTTTTATTTTCTAAAACTGGCTTATAAATTTTTTTAAATGCCACAACAATAAGGATTGATATTGCTACATAAATTGAACACAAAAAGGCAATACTTTCTATGGAATAGCCCAAATCAATTAATGAACCGAAAACCACGGCCGCCAATGCAGTTGAAAATACCATTAACGAACCTGTTAGAGCTTTAATAGATCCTAGATAATTAACTCCATAAATTTCAGCCCAAAATGAAGTCATTAGAACATTTGTTAATCCATTTGAAATTCCCATTAAACCCATAAAAATAAAGACGGAAATTGGATGGTCAAAAACCGTAAGCACAATTAAACTTAACAACAAAGGAACATTAAGAAGTGGAAAAAGTTTTCTACTTGTAAATTTATCAACCAAAAATCCTGAAATAAACAAGCTAAGTAAAGTAAGAGCTGAATAAACCATAAATGCTTTTGCAATTGAAAATTTTTCCCATCCTTTAGATTCAATAATAAAAGTTTGATTAATAACTATGCCAGTGATTATAAATGATGAGGCAAGCATAGCGGGCAAAATTGAATAAAATTTTAAATCTTTTAATACTTCTTTTCTTTTCCAGCTTTTTATTTTTTCAAAATTTTGGGAGAAGCTATTTTTATCATCCTTTTCTCGAGAAGATGTTTTGATCTCTTTGATTGTAAAATAAATAAATATTGGTAAAAACAATATTATTATAATTGAAAATCCTTGCCATAAATTTCTCCAATACATAAATGTTAAAAGATATACAACAACTATAGGTAAAAAAAATTCTCCAAGAGACATTCCGACCCAGGCATAACTCAGTGCTTTACCTCTGCTGCGATCAAAAAATCTACTGATTGCAACTGAAGCAGTGTGTGCCATTAATCCTTGACCTGATAATCTTAAGAAAAATATGCCTATAAACAAAAAAATTAATCCATTAATGAATGAAAAAAAAAGAGCAGCAAGACTCAAAAAAATAACAACGAAAAAAGAATAATTAATTAATTTTAGATCATCAATTTTTTTTCCTAACCATATTAGCATTAAACTGCTACTTAAGGTTGCTATTCCATAAATTGCTCCAAATTCACGGTGGTTTATATTTAATTCGGTCCTTACGCTAGAATTAAATAAACCAATAAAAAAACTTTGCCCAATGCATGAAAAAAAAAGTAAAAACAAAACCAAAAATTATTATTTTGAAATTCGATTTAACAGAGCTTATAATCATATTATGAACTTTAAGGTTTCCTTTATTGGTCTTGGTGTAATGGGCTACCCTATGGCTGGATATATATCAAAAGCTGGTCACAATGTAACTGTTTATAATAGAACAAAATCTAAAGCTGAAAAGTGGATGAAACAGTACAAAGGGGAAATTGCAAATACTCCTGAAGATGCTGCCAAAGATTCTGATTTTGTGTTCACGTGTGTTGGTAATGATGATGATCTACGAGAAGTGGCAATGGGAAAAAAAGGAATTTTTAATTCAATAAAAAAAGGCGCAATCTACATAGATAACACCACAGCTTCAGCAAAGATTGCAAGAGAGCTTCATAAAAATGCAAAAACTCATGGTTTTGGTTTTTTAGATGCGCCCGTTTCTGGCGGACAAGCTGGAGCAGAAAATGGAGCGCTTACTGTAATGGTCGGTGGAGATAAAAACGATTTTGATAAAGCGGAAAAAATCATAGCTTGTTATAGCAAAAAAGTGAAATTGTTAGGACCTAGCGGGAGTGGCCAATTAGCTAAAATGGTAAACCAAATATGCATAGCTGGCTTAGTACAGGGATTATCCGAGGCTATTAATTTTGGTGTGAATGCAGGATTAAAAATGGAAGATGTTATTGAGGTTATTTCCAAGGGCGCAGCTCAATCATGGCAAATGGAAAATAGACACAAAACTATGCTCGATGATAAATTTAATTTTGGTTTTGCTGTTGATTGGATGAGAAAAGATTTGAAAATAGCTCTTGATGA